>JAYTRQ010000802.1:0-2649 GCA_043746125.1 Armatimonadota bacterium
ACGCCGCCTTGCACGGCCTGAGCGCATTGGCCGAGGCCCTTCCCTCTCGCACCGCCCTCTACCAGACATTGACGGAGTCTGGGAGGCTGCTGCCGCGCCTGTGCCTCTTGGCCGCCGACAGCCCCTACCTCTGGCAGACGCTACTGGGTCATTTGGAACTGCTGGACGGACTAGCCGACGAGGAGGCGATGGACCAGCCACCGACCTTCGGACCGGCCGTGACTCTCCCTGCTCTCGCGGCTCAGGCACGGCGGGCGCGGCTAAAAACAGGAGCACGGGACCTCTGGGGGCTGGCGGATACGGCGCGGGTGATGACCGAAGTCACCGCGGCGGCCCAGTCTGTGCTGTCCGGCGCACTCACCCTGGCCCGGCACGACTTGGGATTTCACGGCCGCTTCGCCGTCATCGGCCTGGGCAAGCTGGGCGGCGACGAAATGGGTTACGGGTCCGACCTGGACGTACTTTACATCGCCGATGCGGACGATCTAATTGGGGCCACACGTCTCGCCGAACGCGCCCAGCGGCTTCTGCGCGATGACCTGGGCCGTTACGGCGTCTCTTACGAAATGGACGCCCGCCTACGCCCCGACGGCCGCAAAGGCCAGTTGGTCCTGGACGTAGGCACTTATCGCCGCTACTACGCCGACTCAGCCGCGACGTGGGAACGGCAAGCCCTGCTCAAAACGCGGTTCATCGGCGGAGACGAGGATCTGGGCCGCGAGTTCTGCCTTCTGGCCGACACGGTCGTCTACAGCCAGCCGCTCTCAGACACCCAGGCGGACGAGATACGGTCCATGAAACGCCGCATCGAGACCGAACGGCGGCACGATCCAAACGACCTGAAGCTGGGCGCAGGCGGGCTGACCGACATCGAATGGACCGTCCAAATGCTTCAACTCCGGCACGGCCCACGCCGCGCCCGCCTGCGGACACCGAACACGCTCGCCGCCCTGAAGCATCTGCGTGACGACGCCCTGATCACGCAGGCCGACTGGGAGGCCCTGTCGGAGGCATATCTCGCGCTGACGCGGCTTCGGAACCACCTGTACTTGCGCGCGGGCGTCGCCTCCAACGTGTCCCCCACCCTGCCGAACGCTCTGCGAGCGCAGAGGGCCCAGGCGCATGAGGTCTGCCGGCGCGTCTTCTACGGAGAGGCCTGAGCCTTTTCGGCCCCCTCCGTGAACATCTTGCGGATGATCTCCTCAGCGTCTACCTCGTCAATGGCAATGTCCGCCACCGGCAGGCGCGTCAGCACGGCCCCAGCCACCCCGGCGCTCTCCGCCCGAGACACTTCTAAAGTGGCGTGGCCGCCGTCGAACGAGACGACCTTGCCGAAGGGCGTGACTTCGGACTCGGCCACAGGTCGGTCAAAGGTCAGTCGGAGCAGCTTGGTGTCGGAGTATTTGGCGACCAGGGCCTCTAAGCGGTCGTCAAAGACCACCATCCCTTTATCTATGATGATGACCCGGCCGCACAACTCCTGAATGTCCTGCATATAGTGGGATGTCAGGATGATCGTGCTGCCCTCGCGCTCCTGGAACGTCTTCAGGAAGCCCCGGATACGCTTCTGCGCGACCACGTCCAGCCCAATCGTCGGCTCGTCCAGGAAGACCACTTTGGGGGCGTACAGTAGGGCGGCCACCAGCTCACACTTCATACGCTCGCCCAGTGATAGCTTCCGCACCTGCGTGTTCAGCAGCGGCCCCAGTTCCAGGAGGTCCGTGAGTTCAGACACGCGCCGCTTGTAGACGTCGTCCGGCAGCTCATAAATCTCTTTGAGCAGCAGGAACGAGTCTATCGCCGGCAGGTCCCACCAGAGCTGGTTCTTCTGCCCCATAACGAGCGAGATCTGCCGCAGGTACGGGTTGCGCCGCTCCCACGGCACGTAGCCCAGCACGGTCGCCCGGCCCGACGTCGGGTGCAGGATGCCGGACAGCATCTTGAGGGTGGTCGTCTTCCCCGCCCCGTTCGGCCCCAAAAAGCCGACGATCTCGCCCAGCTCAATGGTGAACGAGACGCCCTTGACGGCCGTAACCTCTGTGGTCTGCCGAGAAATCAACGACTTGAGCGTCCCGGCCAGGCCGGGGTCTTTGCGGAGGGAGGTAAAGGTCTTGGTCAGGTTCTCGACTTCGATAACGGGCATAGGGGGTTTACTCTGCGGCGTACGCTCCGCCTTCGGGCGGGCGGGTGACTCCGAACTCGCTCAACAGCGCCTCGCCCTCGGCGTCTGCAAACTCCCAGAGGGTGGGGCCGACGGACTCGAAGTCTTCGTACTGCTTCCTCTTCTGGTACGTCGGGTCCGCGCCAGCCTCCAAAAGCCTCCGAAGCACAGCCCTCCGGGACACCATGTCACGCGGACCAACAAGTCCATCCCCTCGTAGCGCGAACATGAGGGCCGTACAGCCGTCATAGTCTGCTCCGTTGACATCCGCACCGTGAGCGAGTAGCCATGTGACTCGTTCCGGGTCATCGTCCTGCGCGGCATATTGTAAGGCTACATGTCCGATGTTCGGGTGCAACTCCACGTCAATGTCGCCGCCTTTGTCCAACAAGAACTCTAATGTCTCCGCAAGGCGGGCGCTGACCCCAGGGCTATCGTCGCTGAAAGCAGATCCGATACCGGCATCAGCGGAGTTCTTGTCCTCACCG
>JAYTRQ010000803.1:0-8276 GCA_043746125.1 Armatimonadota bacterium
GATGCTCGACGCTGAGTTTGGACTCGTCTGCCATTCGCTTCGCCACACCTCACTCCCGCGTACAGTTTAAACTTCCGTCCGCAGGGCAGCGGCGGGCGGCATCTGGGCGGCCCGCTGGGCCGGCAGCAGGGCCGCGATGAGAGTGAGCGCCCCGCCGATCAGAACGCTCAGGAGCAGAGAGCAGAGAATGATGCCGATGTTGAGCGGGTGCACGCCATCCGCCCAGCCCAAAGTGATCCAGCGGACGAAGAAAACGCCGATGAAGCCCAGGAGCCAGCCGCCGAACGAGGCCACGAAGCCCATGAACAGGGCCTCAATCAAGAAGAGACGGACAATCAAGGAGTTCAAGGCCCCCAGACATTTCATGGTCCCGATCTCGCGGAACCGCTCCGAGACCGACATCAGCATGGAGTTCGTGATGCCCACTGTGCAGACCAGCAGGGCCATCACGACCAGCCAGATCTGACGGTTCACCTCCGGGCTTGCCGACAGCCTCCAATTGTGCTGCGAAGCCAGCACCAGAATGGGCGTCCCGGAGAAGCACAAAAACGCGATGCCGAGAAAGATGCCCGCGCCCGTGATCATGGACCGCCAGAAGCGTATCTTGAGCGAGTTCATGGCGATCTGGACGGCCTTGCTCCAGGGCAGATTGATCTGTGTCCTAATACCGCCGTCGTTTTTTATTTTGCGGCCGCTGTCGGGCGCTTCGGTGACCGTTGACATGGGTGGTCGTTCCTTTTCCTTCCGCACTGGGCCTGTTCGCCTCCCCGGCCCCCGGAAACCCGATCAGGCGGCGCTGGACCAGCATCTTCATAAACGTCAAGACGCTGACCTCGCCCTGACGCCGGTTCAGCTTGTACGTGTCGCAGGTGTGTTTGATGAGCAGGTCAACGCTGTGCTTCCCGTCGCACCGCTCCCAGATCTGTGCCCCGAACTCGTCCAGTTCGATGACCCGGCTCTGTGGGATCTTAAAGATCCACGAAAGGAGTTGCCCCGTCCGGTCTTCGCGGCGCGGCACGGTCAATTTCGCCCCGGCCGCCTCTTCTCCCTCAGCGATCACCCAGGTGACCTCACGGCTTCGCAAAGGCTTGAGGTTCAGAACCTCGCCGCGCGGCAGCCCCGGCTTGCCCCGATCCAGGAACGGGATGGCCTGGCGCAGCGAGTCCAACAGGTTCAACCGTGACACAGAGTACGCCCGACTATCTCATCCACCAGTTCCGGCTGCGGCCGACGGCTGAAGCTCTGGACTAAGTGTATCTTGTTGCTGTCCGGGCACTCCCAGATGCGTGCGGCGAAATAGGTCGCCGGCTTCTGGAGCCGCGCGATCTGGGCCGGGACCTGGGAGGCCCAATAGGACAGACCCGTCCGCCGACCGTTCAGGGCCAGAGCGGGATGCCCATGCACTTCTGTCTCCGTCGCGTCATAGCGCAACATTGGCTCCAGGGCCTTGTTCTTCTGCCGGAACCACTGGTCTAAGTAGGCACCGCGCAGTTGGACGTTGGCAACGCCCCACTGCTCCACCGTGAGAGTGTCCAGCGAATTGCCCCGCGCGAACGGCAGCTGCACATAGACGTTCATCAATTGAGGCTTGCCCGTCAGAGTGTAGTCGGAGGGCACTTCAGTCGTCAGATCGTACAGCGACCATGGACGCCAGTCCGGGTCGGCGGGGTGGCAGTCCAGCGTACTGAGGGCATCAGCGGCCAGGCTGTTGAAGTCGTCGCGGACGCCGCCCAGCACCTGGGCGATAATCACCCGGCCGCACTCGGAGCAGTGCCAGATGCGCCCGACGGCCTTGCGGTCCGCCTTCCAGGAGAAGCCTCGCAGGCCCAGCCGCTCCGGGTGGTGTGGATCGTCCAAACGCTTGACGCTCGTGACGGCGGACGTCTTCTGCCGCTTGGCGCTCTTCTCGATGCTGTCCAAATACTGGGTCAGCCGCTTCTCAATGTCGGCGTCCGTCAACTTGCCCTTGATGGGTATCCAGCGCACGTCCACGCCCAGGACGCCGTGCGTCGTGAACTCGCCGTTGTCTAGCCGCAGGCTACCCGCTTTGGCGTCGCCACCGTACGCGACGAGGTTCCAGGCAGCTGGGACCTGCATAGTCAGGCCCTGCCAGCCCATGCTCTTCCAGCCCTTACGCTTGAAGGGGTCGGCGGGTCTGTTGATTTCGGTTCGAGTTAATGTTGCCACGGTAATTAGTTCACGCCGACGACGGTATACGGGAGATGGACGAGCATAATTCAGCGTCCATGCCATGAATGGCACGGCTAACCGGCTCTCAGCCAAGAAGTACCGCTTCGCGGCACTAAGAGCGCCCGGATTTAATCCCCGCGAAGCGGGGGTTTCTGGCGTCCGCGCCGGTTGGCCGTGCGTTTCAACGCAGGGAGGCTGAATCTCATCGGGTGTCATTCCCCGAAGCTTACTTCGTTACCTGATTCGATCTTAGTGGTCGTTTAAGCGGCTACTCCCTAGCGGCGGCTTGCCGGCGCAATCTTTCTGATACCCCGTAGCTTGCTGCGGGCGAGATTTCATTTATGCAACACTATCCCAAAGCGTTCTTTGCTCTCGACTGGCATTTACTCCTCGTGGGGTTCCTATGCTGGGCAGTCTTACCCTTTCCCATTTCTCTGTTTCGCATTGCGCGTCAGCAATTCCGTCGCCCCTTCATCTCCCTTCGCTAGCACCCTAATCCTTGGCTTCATTCTGCCCCTCTGAACGTACAAGTCCTTGACTTACTGCCGCCGGCGCTTCACGGTGGAGATGGGGTCGTTGGCCTGGCACTTCTAAAACGGTATCGAGTTCCGAGAGATTATCAGCGGAAGCGGGTGCTATTGGAGCCTTACGCCTCGACAAAGCCGTTACAGGGGAGGATAAAGGGGGCCAAATCGCGAAATGACTGATCAAGATGAGGATATGTAAGAGACAAACTGTTGGCGCACTGTTGTTCGGACTTATGAGTGCCCTGCTCGTTTCCGGCTGCCGCCAACACTCGGACAGCGATGACGTTCAGGTGAGGCTCATCAATGCCGTGCCGGATGCGGGCGCTTTGGACGTCTCCGTAGACGGACAGCGGGTTTGGAAAGGTGCGATGTTCCGCAGCAGTACCGGGTATCAGGGCATCGCCGCCGGCGCTTACGGCATCCGCGTGGACTCGGAAACACTGCGGGCAACACTTTTGGTCAACCGGCCGCTGTCGTTCGAGAAGAACCACGCCTACACCGTGATGACGCTCGGCATGGCGCGAGGATCGAGCGCCCCGACTGCGATCCAGATGCTTGATGATGCGCCGCCGGAGAGTGTGACCGGCGGCAAGGCCGGTCTGCGATTTATCAACGCCACACCGGGGGACGGCGGGCTGGATCTTGCCGTCAACAACATCGTCGGCCTAGAGTCGGTTCGCTATGGCCAACGCAGCGACGTCCTGCTGCTTGATGCCGGGGTCTACGACCTCAAAGTCGCTTCGTCCAATACGCCCGATGCACTTGCCGGGCCGATCCGCCTGCGCCTGGAGCCGGGCCGGACCTACACGCTCGTGGCGATGGGGCAGGCCGCAAACCAGACCCTGAGCCTGGAAGCCTACCCCGACGCCCATTGACGGTCAATGCCCGCGTTCTATGAAGTCGCACGCGCGGCGGTAGGCGGTTGACAGGTAATCCGTCATTAGCAGCTCGCGCTGGCCCTCATAGTACCACTTCACCCGCTCCCCGAGGTTCTCGTCCGGGTCGCAGATCTGGTACGTCCCGATCTCACGTGGCAGGACCAGTGGCCGCCCAGTCGCCTCGTCTATGGCCTTGAACCCGATCTTGAAGAGGTGGTCCTTATCCTTGAAGTTCTCGTCCCAGGACATCGTCATTTCGTAGTTGCGGCCGTCAATGCAGTGGTAATGACTCTTCTTTTCCATAAGTCTCCATCTTTAGTAGTCGAGTGTCTCTAAAATCGTGAGCGCAAGTCGCGCGTTGCCTCGGGGGTTCAGGTGAACGCCGTCGGTCGTCATCCGAAAGCCGGGAGAGGCGACTTGACCCGTTCGCAGTGTCCGCAGGAAGTCGGCATGAACCGGCGCCAAAAGCGTCCCACGAAGTTTGGCCACCCGCTCCATCGCGCCAACGTATTGCCCGAGTAGTTTGTTCGCCGGGTCTTCCACGTCCTCACCGATGACGGTCGGCGGGACAAGCACGACCTGAGCCGTCGTTTCTGCCTGGATCGTCTGCACTATCGCGTCCACGTCCCGCTCGTAAACGTCCAGCGGCACGCCTCCGGTCCCGCCGCCCATCCCGTGCCAGACGTCGTTGATGCCGACGTTGATCGTCACCCAGTCCGGGTGATGGGCCAGGACGTCTCGCCCCAGCCGCTCCCGCATGTCGGGAGCTTTGTGGCCGCCGATGCCCGCGTTGACGACGTGGATGCTGCGCTCAGGATACTTAGCGGCGATCAGGTCCGCCAGAAGCGACACGTAGCCTGGATCCGCCTGAGTGATGCTGTCCCCCAGGCAGACCAGCGTCTGGCCCTGCAAGATTCGAAACCCCGTCATGACTGGTACCTCAGCGTTTTCAGCAGCACCAAAAGGCAAGGCCCGCCGGACACGACCGCAATGCCATTCGCTTGGCAATCTGCGATGGCCAATGCCGACTCCGCGCCGGGCTGCATCCAGACCTGTCTAATGCCTAGCCGAACGCACTCCGTCACGGTTGCCTCGGTCACGGCCGGCGGCACGATCATCACCGCCACGTCCGGCACCCGGGGCACGTCGGCCAGACTGGAATAGCAGCGGTCGCCGTCCACGTCTCCGGCGCTCGGGTTGACAGGATATGCTGTCTTGCCAACCGCCTTGAGCGACTGACACACCAAGAAGCCGTACTTCTCCGGGCTGCGGGACGCGCCTACGACTGCGTAGGTCTGTGCTGTCAGCATGGCCTTCATCTCCTCAGTCACGTTCTTTTTGCTCCCCCGGAACTGTTTACGCTGCCCTGATGGTATCCTTTTTCAGGGGAGGTTGTCAAGCCCTCCCCAGGAGTAAACACCCATGTCGCGTCTTCCGCTTATTCTTCTCGCCCCGTTTGCCCTGTGCGCCGCCGTCCCCGCCTCGGCTCAGGGCATGATGAAGGCCTCGCCGCCACCCCTCCCTGCCGGGACGCCCGCCCCGGCTTTCACGACGACCACACTGGCCGGAAAGCCGCTTTCGCTCCGGTCGTTGCGTGGCAAGGTCGTCCTGCTGGACTACTGGGCGACCTGGTGTGGCCCATGCCGTATGGCGACGCCGACTATGCAGGCCCTACACAAAAAGTTTCATAGCCAAGGCTTCACCGTTGTCGGTATGAGCGTGGACGCTTCCGATACGGTGGCACAAGTCAAGCCTTTCGTCAAGGCGTTCGGCATCACCTACACGGTCACGGCCTCGCCCGCCGCCAACGGCCGGGCGCAGTATGCTTACCGTGCCAACTCCATCCCATCACAGTACCTGATTGACAAGCGCGGCATCGTCCGCTGGAGCCAGAGCGGCTTCGCACCGGGCGAGGGGGCGGAACTGGCCCAAATGATCCGCAGACTGCTGGCGGAAAAGACGCCTAAATGAGAATGCCGCTTGCCATCAGCCTGATCGCGGGCGTCGTGTTGGCGGGCCTTCTCACGCTGTTACTGCCGCCCGTCCGTCTCGCGCTTCTGCGGTCTCCCGCCGTCCAGCCCGTCGTGATGCAGACATTGGGGAACTACACGGATACTGATAGCCACGCCAAATATTTCTTCTACTTGGTGCGGCTGCACCAGTACGCCGAGGCGCGAAGCCTTCTGTCGCCCAGGGCCAAGGCGTCGCTTTCCGCCCCTGCTTTGCAGGCGCAGTGGGCCGCGTTTGAGAGCGTTCACGGTCGGGTGATGCACTGGACTGAGGCGGGCGGCACAACGAACCTCCTGCCCACCTATGTGGATCGCCGCTACCAGGTGAGCGGCAGCCACGGGGGTTCGGCCCTCGTGACGCTGCGGCTGATACGGCCCGCAGGCTCCCCAGATGATATCAGATCCTGGCAGGTGGACGCTCTCACTCTCGCGCGTTGACGGCGTTTCGTTGACAAACGACCGACAGTTCCGGTATCATACAGCCAGATTTTCCCTGCGAAGGACCCAAAATGGCTACCCCACGTCAGATCCGAGGCCGCATCCGCGTTGCCAAGAACATCCAGCAGATCACCAAGGCCATGAAGATGGTCGCTGCCGCCCGCCTGCGCCGGGCGCAGGAGGCCGTCGGCGCGGCCCGCCCCTACGCCCAAAAGATCCGTGAGGTCATGGCGAGCCTGGGCAGCGCGGGGGACAGCGTCCAGCACCCCCTGATGAGACGGTTTGAGGGCGAGCCAGTGAACGTCGGCGTCATCCTTGTGACCGGCGACCGTGGCCTCTGCGGCGCGTACAATTCCAGCGTCATTCGTAAGGCCTTCGACATTGTCCGCCCACTCGGACCATCCCGCGTCAAGCTCGTCTGTATCGGCAAGAAGGGCGCGACGTTCTTCCGCCGGCGCGGCTTTGACATTGTAGCCGAACACCCAGTTCCAGCCACCGGCATCAGTTTCACGGAGGCCCAGGCGCTTTCGCGGACGGCTCGAGACCTATTTTCAAATGGCCAGATTGATGCGTTGCACCTCATCTATACGCAGTTCGTCTCGCCCCTGACTCAGCGTCCCCAGTCCATCCAGATCCTGCCGATCCAGCCGCCCACCGACGACGAGTCCGCCCCGCGCGGCCCGCAGGCGGACTACATCTTCGAGCCGAACCCCGAGCAAATACTGGGCAGTCTTCTTCCGCGCTATGTGGACACCCAGGTCTACCAGGCCATCGTTGAAAGTGTCGCCTCCGAACATGGGGCACGCATGACGTCCATGTCTAGCGCGACCGACAACGCGGGCAAGATGATCTCCAGTCTTACCCTCTCCCTCAACCGCGCCCGTCAGGCGACCATCACCAGAGAGATCGCCGAGATCGTCGGTGGGGCTGAGGCGTTGAAGTAGCCATACGTTCCATGTGCTTCTGGGACCATTTTAGGGCACCTTCTGTGTGCAGAAGGCTGCCACAGAACGCGCTTAGTTCGCCGGAATTCATTCGGGGGAACTAGGCGCGGAATGTCACTTATAAAGCAATTGCCGCCCGGCAAGAAGTAATTGCACCCATGAAGTCGTTCCTCCTCACCCTCGCCCTGTTCTTCGCCCTCCTCCTGCCCACCCATGCCGGTCCTGTCACCGCCGTGCGCCTCCCAAACGGGGGCATCCAGCCACAGGCGGTCGTGGACGGGGTGGGGGAACTGCACCTGATCTACTACACCGGCGACCCAAACGCCGGGGATATCTATTACATCCACAAGCCCCTCTCCAAAAATGTCCTGTTCTCGGAACCGTTGCGCGTCAATTCAGATCCGGGCACGGCCATCGCTACAGGTACGATCCGGGGCGCACAGCTCGCGGTCGGTCCGAACGGGCGGGTTCACGTCGTCTGGAACAGCCTGGAGCCGAGGGGTGTGGACGGTGTTTCCCGCCAGTATCTTGCCTACACCCGGCTTGGTGTGGACGGGCAGACGTTCGAGCGCCAGCGGAATATGAGCCTCGGGACCGGCGATCTCGACGGCGGTGGATCCGTAGCGGCGGACGGGGCTGGGGACGTCTACGCTGTCTGGCATGTGTCCCCGCAAGGCAAGGACGAGAGCCAGGGCGGCGTGTGCCTCGCCCGTTCTCTGGACGGTGGGCGCAGCTTCCGGCCCACGCGTCGCATCAACCCCGAACCGACGGGCCAGTGCGGCTGCTGCGCCATGAAGGCGTTCGCAGACAGCCGGAATGGGCTATACGTCTTGTACCGCTCGGCCCAGGCGAACGTTAACCGGGACGCCACGCTTCTGTTCTCGGAGGACAAGGGGCTGAACTTTCGGGCGCGAACGCTGCAAAAGTGGCCGGTCAATGCCTGTCCCATGAGCAGTTTCTCACTTACGGAAGGGCCATCCGGGGTCGTTGGGGCCTGGGAGACGCTGGGACAGGTCTACTTCGAGCCGCTCCTTGCGAACGGCAGGGCTGCAAAAGCGCCGCTCGCCGCCCCCGGTGTGGGCAGCCGCAAGTACCCATTCGCGCTCACGAACGGGTACGGCGAAACTCTGCTGGCGTGGGTCGAGGGGGCAGGGTGGGGCAAAGGCGGCAAGCTGGAATGGCAGATGTTCGCCAAAGACGGGAAGCCGACCCGCGAGGGAGGCTCGGCGGACGGGGTGCCGGTCTGGAGCCTCGTTTCCGGTGTGACCCAGCCGGAAGGAACGTTCGTCC
>JAYTRQ010000804.1:0-2633 GCA_043746125.1 Armatimonadota bacterium
CGGCCATCGCCAGGCATAGCCACTGGACGTCGGTCAGCACGTGAATGGGGCCGACGGTCACGACATCGGACGTCGTCCCAGCCCGCCAGATCTCCATGAGAAACCGCTCGGTGGCAGCCAGCAGAATATACCAGCAGGCGACCTGGCCCAAATAGCGCCGATGGTTTTGGAGCCAGACCAACCCACCGAAGAAGACCAGGCTGATAAGCGCGGAGTAGACTTGAGTGGGATGGCTTGGCGGCGTCAGATAACCGTCTTCATGGAAGCGGATGCCCCAGGGCATGGTCGTCGGGGCGCCATAACAGCAGCCGTTCAGGAAGCAGCCGACACGGCCGATCGCATAGGCCAGCATGACGCCGGGCGTGAACAGGTCTGCCACTTTCAGGACGGGCAGGCGCTTGAGGAAGCAGTAGGTAACACCCGCCGCGATGCCCCCAAGCAGGCCACCGTGGAAGGACAGGCCGCCCTGCCAGACTTTGAACAGGTTGGACGGGAAGTCCGGGGCGCTGCGGTAGTCGTGCCAGCCGATCAGGACGAACAGCAGGCGCGCCCCGACGACGCCCGCGATGATGATCCAGATACCGACGTCCAGGACACTGTCGGGCGGTACCGCCGGGTCGGCCTGCCGCTCCGAGAGCTTGTAGGCGTATCCTAACGCAGCCAGGAAGGCGATCATCAGCACCAGCCCATAGGTATGGACAGCGAACGAGCCGACGTGGAAAAGAACCGGGAACATCAGGCATCCTCTTTCAGGGCGGGAGCAGGCTTCGAGGCCAGGTCCGGCTGCCGCCCGTAATACAGGGCCAGGAGGCCGACGCCGACGCAGATGGCGCTGTCAGCGAGGTTGAAGATGGGAAACTCCCAGCGTCGGTCCGGCCCAGCATAGAGGGCCAGGAAGTCTACGACATGGCCCAGGCGGACGCGGTCCAGCAGGTTGCCCAGGGCACCACCGAGGGGCAGGGCGAGGGCAACGCCGAGCAGACGCGGCAGGGGCATCCGGGCATGGATGCTGTAGACGACAATGGCGATGGCGGCGACGGCGGCAGCAAACGCGAGCAGCAACGTCCCATGGGGGAGGATGCCGAACGCCCCACCCGTGTTGACGTTGTAGGTCAGGGCGAAGAAGCCAGGGATCAGCTCATCGTCGCCGTTGCGCCAGCCGGGATAGGCACGGACGATCCCCGCCTTACTGATCTGGTCGGCGGCCAGCACGAGCAGGCCGAGGGTGTATAGCGCCCAGCGGTTCAAATTTGGTCTTCTTGGTCTACAGTCGTCAGGGCGTAGGGCAGGGCTTCCAGGCGCTCTAGAGGGATGGGTGCCCCGTCCACGTCGGACAGGCCGTACGTGCCGTCCTCGATCTTCTCCATCGCGCGGGTGATCTTAGCGAGGATGCGGCCCATGTTGTCTTCGGCAGCGATGCTGCGCTCCCGGTCCATGAGGTTGGTGGCCTCATCGGCGGGATCGTTGGCGTCGCTGTGGGATACTTCGCTGGCCTGGTCGTCTTTGGCCCCGTCACGGTCGTCAGAAACGTAGCGGGCGTAGTCGGCTTCGATCCGCACCTTTTCGGCAGTGAGTCTCTGCTTGAAGTGGGCCAGTTGGTGTTGGGTCAGTTGTTGGGGCACGGGATTCTCCTAAGGTGTCGACGGCGGCAAGGTCACAGGAAGCGTGGAGGGCGCACACGCAGGTGCGCCCCTACGGGCGGTTGCCTTTGTCCATAAGGGAGAAACTGCGTCTCCTCCCTCCTATTCGCTCTGTTCGCATTCCCCATTATTTCGTCTAAATCAGCCGGCGCGAGGCGACCTCGCCATCGCTTGACACGAGCCATTTCCGCGCACAGCCCCCCGCGCAGAAGGCGGCGGGGTCTTCCTCGTCGCCGTCCCCGACGGCGACCCAGCAGCGGGCGCACCGGGTTCCCGGTGCGGGGCCGTTCGACTCCACGGACAGACCCGGTACGGCCGAGGGGCGCAGGGTGACACGAGACACCAGCAAAAGCGAGGGCAGTTGACTTAGATACGGGTTCAGGGCGGCATAAGTTTCGGCGTCAGCGGTCAGTGTCACGGCCAGTTCCAGGCGCTTCTTCGTGCCCTCTAAAGCTCGGTTGACCTGCTCCCGCGCGGCAAGCAGAGGCTCCCAGCGGGCTTCTAGCTCGTGGTCGCGGACGTCCGCCCGGTAGGAGGGCAGGGCGGCCAGCAGGACGGACACGGGCTTATTGGGCGGCGAGATCTTCTGCCAGACCTCCTCGGCCGTGAATGATAAAATCGGCGCGAGCAGACGGGCCAGGCAGGACGTGATCTCGAACAGGACAGTCTGGGCCGACCGCCGTTCCTGGGAATTTGCCCCATAGGAGTAGAGGCGGTCTTTCAAGACGTCTAGGTAGAAGGCGCTGAGGTCCTGGGAGCAGAACGAGAGCAGCGTCTGGGCCACGCGCGGGAACTCGTAGACGTCGTAGGCCTGGGTGCAGCGGTGGACGACCTCGTTGAGCCGGTGCATGGTCCAACGGTCAATCTCTTCCAGGCGATCCAGGGGCACGGCGTTCAGCACGGGGTCAAAGTCGTACAGATTGCCCAATGTGAACCGGAGCGTGTTCCGCAGGGTGCGGTAGCTGGTCGCCGTCTGTTCCAGGATCTTGTCGC
>JAYTRQ010000805.1:0-2629 GCA_043746125.1 Armatimonadota bacterium
GCGGCTCACGCCACCGGGATGACGGCTCGGGCCAGCGAGAACGCGAGCGGGGCCTCGTCCTGCACCTACCAGGCCACGCTCACCTACTACTACTTCTGCAGCACGACGGTCAGCCAGACCGTGACGGTGAACGTCATGACGCCGGGCTGCAACCAGACCGGGACCCCGCCGCCGACTGGTTCTCGCAACCCCAGCCAGGGGGACGGCAATTCGTCCGGCGGCGCGAGTGGCCCCGGCGGCTACGGCGCTTACTCCGGCGGCATCCCACCCGAGGTGGACATCCTGCCGAACTTCTGCGACCCCTGCACGCAGAAGCGGACGGCGGCCATCCTGCTCTGCCTGATCAACTTCATCCCCGGCACCGGCTGCGCCTGCTCCGTCTACGGCAATGGCGCCCAGTGTATCGGCGCCGCAATCGGCGGCGGGGCTTCGTCGGGAACCGTGACCTCGTGCGCCATCAGCGTGATTGACACCGCCGCCAACTGTGCGAAGAACTTTGCCTCCTTCTCGCCCCTCGGGATCGGCCTGAAAGTGGCCGAGTGCATCTACGGCATCGGCACGGCCTGCGATGGCGACCCGCCGCCCGGACCGCCCGGCCACGGCCCCGGCGGTTCGGGCGGCGGTCCCGGAGGTCCAGGCGGCATCGGCCCGCACAGTGTTCTGGCTCACAGACTGCTGGCTCACGCAAGCACGACCAGTGGCAGTACCTACCAGCCGACGCCCGAAGACGCGCAACTCACCCAGGAAGCGTACCGCCTGACGGACATGATCAGCCCGACCGCCTATCTCTTCGGCCAGCCCAAGTGGCTGGAAGGGAACCTACAAGATGGGCCGGTGTTCCAGGTCTTCCTGTCCGCGTTCCGGGCCGCCATTGATCCCGCCAAGGGCACGAACTCGCGGATCTCGGATGCCGACCGTGCGTCCCTGCTGGCCCTGCCGCTGCCCAGCCAGATCGTCCCCGCCGACGTCGGCACGCTGGTAGATCGCTGGAACCGGACGGTGGACTACAATGCCGCCGGTATTACCTTGGTCTCGCAGGTCCCGGCCGGCCAGAGCACGGACTTTATCGCCGCCGATGACTTTGCGACGGCCGCCAAGGCCGCCAAGGCCGCCGCCGACGCCGACATCGCCGACGGCAACCTCAACCTGTTCGACGGCGTCAACAACGCCACGCAGGTCCTCAAGAGCGAGCTGTTCAGCCCGCAGTCGGCCGGCACCTGCGCCCGCGTCAAGATTGAGCTGGACCAGACCGTCGCGATCACCCGTACCGCCTTCAAGGCCACGCTGGTACTGAGTAACGCCGCCCAGAGCGCACCCCTGAGCGGTGTCAAAATCGCGCTCAAAGTCACGGACCTGGCCGGCAACGACAAGACCTCCCTGTTCGTCATCGGGACGCCCAGCACCAGCGGCTTCAACGCCGTTGACGGCACCGGCACGTTAGCGGTCGGGACCTCGGGCACGGCGATTTGGACCATCCTCCCCACGCAGGCCGCGGCGGCAACCGGGACGACCCAGTATTACGTCTCCGGCGAGATTGACTACACGCAGAACGGCACGGCCCTCGTGATCCCGCTCTACCCGACCGGGATCACGGTCAAGCCGGACCCATATCTACAACTGCATTACTTCTTGCAGCGCGACGTCTACAGTGACGACCCCTTCACGCCGCAGATTGAGCCGGCCGAGCCGTTCTCGTTGGGCCTGCTCGTAGTCAACGCGGGCAAGGGCACCGCCCGCGACATGACCATCACGTCGTCGCAGCCCAAGATCGTCGAGAACGACAAGGGCCTGCTGATCGGCTTCAAGCTGATCGGCACGCAGGTCAACACCCAGCCGGTCTCGCCCTCCCTGACCGTGGACCTGGGCGACATCGCGCCCAGCGGGACGGCCGTGGCTGACTTCCTGCTGACCTCGACGCTGGCCGGGAAATTCCTCTCCTACGACGCGGCATTTAAACACCTGGACGACCTGGGGAACGCCCAGACCTCGCTGATCGATTCGGTGGACATCCACGACCTGACCCACGTCGTCCGCATTGACGATCCCGTAGAAGATGGCAAGCCGGACTTCCTGTACACGCAGACGCCGAACGCGAGTGGCCTGCCGGACCAGGTCTTCTCCAGCGACGGCACCAGCCTGCCGGTCACGTCCCTGACGGACGCCACCGTGGACGGCGCGGTCAGCGACAGCAACCTGACGGTCCACCTCTCGGAGCCGACGTCGTCCACGGGCTGGGTCTTCCTCCGCCTCAACGACCCCGCCCTGGGCAACTACCAGCTCATGAGTGTGGTCCGCTCCGACGGTAAGGTGATCCGGCTGGGCGATAATGCCTGGACCACCAACCGGCTCATCCACCTCCAGGGCCAGGCACCCTATCAGGAGACCCGCCTGTATCTGTTCGACAACAACAGCACCGGCTCGTACACCCTGCACTACACGCAGAACGCGCCGGTCCTCGCCCCAGTTGGCGGCCTGAAGGCGCTGGCGGACGGGACCAACGTCCAGTTCGGCGGCACGGGGGCCGGCATGGGCGGCGGAGCGGGATCAGGCACGGTGGGGGCCGGCGCGGCCATCCCCGTCGTCGTCACCGCCAGCTTCCCGGACGCGCTCTATGCCGAGAACATTGACC
>JAYTRQ010000806.1:0-2619 GCA_043746125.1 Armatimonadota bacterium
CGGAGGAACCGCGATGACCCTGCTCCTGCAAACCGGCCTGACCTGGCTGCTCCAGTCCACCGCCCTCCTCGGCCTGGGCCTGACGGCCCTTTGGGCGGCGCGTCGTCGCGGCCCCGCCGTTCAGACGCTCATCGGGCGGGCGACGCTGGTTGGCATCGCCCTGGCCCTCATGCGGAGGATGGAGTACAAGTCCCGGCTTGAGCATGGACGAGGCCAATCCCGCTCAGCCTATCCAGATCACTTACACCCGCGACGGCATCTGAGTCTTGCCCATTATGCCCCAAGCGCCTCCTGCTCGGCGACGGCGGCTTCCCAAGCGGCCAGGGCAGCCATCAGGTCGTCTTGCAAGCGGGTGTGTTCGGCGGCAAGCCCCACCATGTCGGCGAGGGTGTCGGAAGGACGGGCGAGGCGGGCTTCCACTTCGGCGATGCGCGTCTCGGCAGCGTTGACGGCGCTTTCGGTGGTCAGGACCCGGTCACGCGCCCGGACGCGGGCTTTGCTCAGGTCGCGGGCGTTGAGTCCCCCCCCGCCCCCAATAATGGGGGAGCCAGAGGGGGGAGCAGCCGCGTTCTTTGCTACGCCGTTGGACTTGGCGACCGGGGGCGGCACCGCAACCTGTTTCTTTTCCCCTCTGGCTCCCCCATTATTGGGGGCGGGGGGGACTCTCTGCGCCTCGCGCCAGGCGTTGTAGTTGCCCTCGAACAGCGTCCCACTGCCTTCCCCGTCCAGGGCCAGCGTCTTGGTCGTCGTCGCGTTCAGGAGGTAGCGGTCGTGAGAGACCAGCAGCAGCGTCCCAGCGTACTTGGCCAGCATTTCGGTCAGGGCCTCACAGCTCGCGATGTCCAAGTGGTTGGTGGGTTCGTCCAGGACCAGCAGATTACACGGCTCCAAGATCATGCGGGCGAGGGCCAGCTTGTTCTTCTCGCCGCCGGAGAGCATCCCAACACCCTTGAAGACGTCGTCGCCTGTAAAGAGGAACCGGGCCAGGTAGTTGCGGGCCTCCGTCTCGGTCATGTCGGCGACGTCTAAAATGGAGTCCAGCACGGACAGGCCCGGCGCGAGGCTGTCGGCGGCGTGCTGAGAGAAGTAGGACACGCGGGCGTTGTGGCCCAGGCTGACCGCCCCGCGCGTCGGCTGCTCAGTGCCTAAAATCAGCTTGACCAGCGTCGTCTTGCCCGCCCCGTTCGGTCCGACCAGGCCGACGCGCTCGCCCCGCTCGATCAGGAAGTTCAGGTTGCCGAACAGGGTCCGGTCGCCGAACGTCTTGGTCAGGCCCTCGGCCCGCAGGACGTCCCGCCCGACACGGCCCGCGCCATCGGCGTCAAACAGGGCGCGGACGTTCTTGTTGTCCGTGAAGACCTTCTCGATCTTATCCATGCGGTCAATGCGCGTCTCCATGCGCTGGCGCAACTTGCTCTGGACAGCATCGCCGCCCATGTTCTTCTTGATGACGTCTTGCAGGCGGCTGATTTCGGCCTGCTGCTGCTCGTACATAGCCTGCTGCCGGGCGATCTGCTCCTCTTTTTGCAGCCGGAAGTGGCTGTAATTGCCCCGGAAGACGGACAGCTTCTGGTTCTCGACGTCCCCGATAGTGTCCGCGACGGCGTCCAGAAAGTACCGGTCGTGGCTGACCAGCAGGATCGCGCCCTCGTAGCCCCTGAGAAAGCCTTCCAGCCATTCGGTCGCCGCGATGTCCAGGTGGTTAGTCGGCTCATCCAGGATGAGCAGGTCGGGCCGGGACAGGACGATCTTGGCGAGGGCCAGCCGGGTCTGCTCGCCGCCCGAACACGACCCGACGCGCTTGTCGTAGTCCTTCTCGGCAAAGCCCAAGTGCTGGAGTACGGCCGGGATGTCCGCCTCGTGGCTGTAGCCCCCCGCCGCTTCAAACGTATCCCGGACCCGGCCGTAGCCCTCCATCGCGGCTTCCAAGGCGTCGTCGGTCTCGGCCTCCGACATGGCATCCTCCCACGTCTTCAGCTCCTCGGCCAGCGCCCGGACCGGGGCGAAGACCGTCTGCGCCTCCTCCAAGATCGTATGCTCCGGGTGGACCGGCGCTTCCTGCCGCAGATAGCCCAGCCGCCGCCCCGACGCCAGCGAGACCTTGCCGACGTCCGGCAGTTCCTGGCCGAGTATGACGCGGAGCAGGGTCGTCTTGCCACAGCCGTTGCGTCCGACCAGGCCCATCTTCTGCCCCGCCGCGATGCTGAAGGTCACTTCGCGGAACAGCAGATCGGTCCCGTAGCTCTTTTCTAAATTGGCAACTGTTAAAATACTCATAGGTGTTTTCGTGCGGAATCGCCTATTATTGTAGCCGGGACGGGGGGAAGGAGTCAAGTTACGCCGTCTCAGGTACAATGCCAAGATGGATCATGACCGCCTCTTCAAAGAACTTCTGAGTACCTTTTTCGTTGAGTTCATGGACCTCTTCCTGCCGGACGTCGGCACGTACCTGGACCGCCGCCCAGGGAAACTTCTCCAAGCGGATGTTCAGCTATTTCCCCCGCCTGACTGAGAAGTACGACCTGCCGGTCTATCCCGTGGTCGTCTTCTCCTACGACACGCCCCACCGCCCGGAGCCGGACCGCTACGTGGTGGCGTTTCCCGGCGAGACTGTGCTAC
>JAYTRQ010000807.1:0-8220 GCA_043746125.1 Armatimonadota bacterium
GGGGCTGCGAGACCTTGAGTGCCGGAGGCACTTCCTCCGGGTAGACTGGCACTTCCAGTGCCGGTTGAGCGCCCCAGAGGGGCCTCACCGGTTTATGCAACAACGCCGCCTCTATTCACAAAGTAAACTGGAATTGACAGATTAAACAGAGCTGATATTATCACTCAACGTGTAAAGACAATAGAGATCACATATATTCGCACCGATAAAAGACGTGTCTGCCGGTATAGCAAATAAAGACTGCAATATACGCTATTCCCGTTGCACATGCGAATGTGTTTATTAGCACTTGGAGCGTGGACACAGGTTTCCTGAGCCTTCAGCCAGAGCGGTCTAACAGCAAAGTTCAGTCGCGACACTGCTCAAGCAAATATACTACAAACGCACAGGGTAAGGCGGCTACTGACGTCGGGTGTAACGCATTGTTACGGCCGCATCCTGTCTCAGCCATCGTGACTATCATATCCCTTGCGTAACCAATAAAGCAAATTGTTTCCATCGTCATCCGCTATTGAATGTGAATAAAGGGTTTCACCATTCTCGAAATGATACTGGACTAAGTTCATTACCTTTCCGATGGCTTGTAATGCTTCCTTAACTTTGCTTTCTGTAATGCTTGACAACGGCTCAGGATGACTTCCGAGGCGCGTCTGGAAGTCAATGTGAGCTATTCGCCTGTTCCTGTGATCTCTCGCAAATTCAAAGCGTGGTTGAACTGAAGCTAGAACATTCTCTACGTTCTCTTTCAACTCATTATATCCGCCCGCGTCAATCGCGTCTACCAACCTTCGTAAACTAAGGTTGGTCTTGCGGCCAGTTCGTGCTGGGTCAGTAAGCCGACAGATAGCCAACATCGTATCGTCGAGTAGAATATCCTGGCAGATGCGGAAGTACGAAGGTGCTGTATTATTTAGTAGGTCAATGGTTTCCTTGTCCAAATAGAGTTGAAGGAATATGCTCCATTTGCTATGTACCCAAGTGACATCCGCCAAAGTTCATAGTAAATTTCGAGAATATCCGGCGGCATGTTCGTAATCACCGTACTTTGATCTTTCTAGCCTATCGTGGCGCACACGACCTGGCGATGCCACCTCGCTTAGATTCGACCGCATTTCGGCAGTATCGCATGTACATTTGTTGGCCTTTGCTGCCGATTGGACCCGCGGCTTTGGACTAGGCGAACGTGCGCTTGGCCCCTTGTGTTTCATTACAACAAACACAGCACGCGAATACAAGAATGAGCCAGAAAAGCTGGGACGCTTCGGGGGCCCAACTCAGAGCCGCAGCAGACGCTGGGCATTGCCCGCCGTGACGAGGGCAAACTCTTCGTCCGTCAGGGCGGCCCGGACGTTCCGCAGGGCGCGGCGCTGGGAGAACAGTGGGAAGTCCGACCCGAACAGCAGACGCTGGGGGCCGAGCTTGTCGCACAGGCGGCGGATCAGACGGGGCGGCTGCCAGCTCGTTTCCAGGTAGAGATTTGGGTAGGTGAGGGCGGCCTTGAGAGCCGCGCGGGGCGTCTCCCAGCCGGCGTGGCCGCAGACGAACGTGAGCGACGGGAACTGGGCCAGCAGGCGTGGCAGGGTCTGGGGCCAGGCCGAGTCCATCGGCCGGTAGATTGGGAAGTTGCCAGTGTGCAGGTAGACCGGCATGTGTGCAACGTCTGATCTCGCCAGGAGACGCAGCATGGCGCCCAAGCGCGGCGAATCCAACGGCAGCCGCTGCAAGTCGCTGTGGAATTTGATCCCCAAGATGGGCCGCGTCAGCAGGCGCGCGAACTTCTGCTCATAATCGAGCGCGTGTGGATCGCAGGAGCCGAAGGGTAGCAGCAGGCCGGGCAGGTGTTGGCAGGCGTCCAAGACCTCCTCCGTGGGCACAAACGGGTCTATCGCGACGACGACCGCCTGGGTCACGCCGGTCTCCGCCATTTCCGCCAGGAGAGCAGAAGCGTCCGTCTCGGCCATGCGGTGCGACATCTCCGTGTAGATCAATGGTCCAAGTCGCCGGTATGTGCGGAGGGCGCGGGGCGTTCGCATCCGCTCCGCCATCGCGTCTACCGACTCCTGCGTCCATTGACTGAGCAGCCTCCCGGCCGGCGTGGGGGGGGCGAGCGTGCGGTAATAATTCCCTTCGGCCATCGGAAGCTGGCTGCCGGGCGTGGTAACGTGGCAATGGAAGTCAAGGATCACACCATTATGATACCCGAACTGAAACGTCCAGGGAAGCCCCCATGCGCGTTGTAGACATCCTCAATAACAAGCGCCAGGGGAAAGAGCATACCGAAGAAGAGATCTCTTTTCTGATTGGGAACTACGCCCAGGGTGCCGTTCCCGACTACCAGATGAGCGCCTGGCTGATGGCCGTCGTCTGGCGCGGCCTTTCGGAAGCGGAGACGTTTGCTCTCACCAGGGCGATGGTCGCTTCGGGCGACACGCTCGATTTATCGTCCCTTCCTGGCCCTCTCGTGGACAAGCACAGCACGGGGGGGGTGGGCGATAAGACGACGTTGGCCGTCGTCCCCATCTTGGCTTCGGCGGGCGTCCGTGTCCCCAAGATGTCCGGGCGCGGCCTGGGACACACGGGCGGCACGCTGGACAAGCTGGAGTCTCTTGGCGGGATGCGGACTGAGTTTGAGGTCGGCGAGATTCTGAAGCTGGTGGAGAATGTCGGAGCCTGTCTCTGCGCTCAGTCAAATCAACTCGTCCCCGCCGACCGGAAGTTGTATGCCTTGCGTGACGCCACCGCTACGGTGCAGTCTCTGCCGCTGATCGCGTCCAGCATCATGAGCAAGAAGCTCGCGGGCGGCTGTCCCTCCATCCTGCTGGACGTGAAGGTCGGCGGCGGTGCGTTCATGAAAAGTCTGGCCGAGGCCCGTACTCTTGCCACCCTGATGATCAAAATCGGAGAGGCGGCGGGGCGGCGTGTGGTCGCTTTGCTCTCCGACATGGACTCGCCTCTCGGCTACAATATCGGCAACCGTATTGAGGTGCTCGAGGTCGCCCGGCTCCTCCAGAACGACCAGTGGGCGGAAACGCGCCTTCGGACACTAGTGCTGGCCCTGGCGGGAGTAGGCTTCGTGATGGCCGGTCGCGCGGAGTCGCTAGCAGAGGGCGAAGCGCTCGCCGAGGCGCAGATTGTCTCTGGGGCAGCCTTTGGCAAACTCCGCGAAATCGTCCAAGCGCAGGGCGGAGATGCCGACTACCTCGTCCATTCCCTGAAGCCCCCCACGGCTCGGATCAAGTGGTACGTTCGGGCCACCCAGAGTGGGTACGTTCGGCGTCTGGATGCGGAGGCTATCGGCTTGGTCGCCATGCGCCTCGGAGCAGGACGTGAGACCAAAGAGGACCGCGTAGACCCAACGGCAGGCATCGCCCTTCATGAGACGCTAGGCAAACACGTCACTGAGGGCAACACCGTCGCCACTCTGTATACGAACAATGAGGTCGCCGCCCGGCAGGCGGCTGCACTAGTCTGGGATGCCTTTGAGATCGGCCCTGACCCAACCCAACCACCTCCCGTCATCCATGAAATCATCGGACTTTAAAAAATCATCGGACTTTAAACCAAACACGCCTGAAGTCTCGGCCATATGGGAGACGCTCCGGGTCGAGTTCGACCGGCTGAACACGGCCCACTTCGGCGGCCGGCTCGCCGTCCCAGAAATCGTGGTTTCACAGCGTAAAACCTATGGCGGCTATTACCAGCCCCGGACGCACCGGATCGTGGTGAGTTGGCAGGCGTATCGGGAACACGGCCTGGCCGAGACTCTGAACACCTTCCGGCATGAGGTGGCCCACATCGTACATCCGAACCACAGTCGTGCGTTCTGGGAAGTTGCCCTTGCGCTGGGCGCGACTCAGCGTCACGCCTCACCGCCACTCGCGAAGCCGACCCGGAAATACGTCTACTCCTGCCCCGCCTGCGGGCGGCGCGTGGAACGTCGCCGCCGGATACGGTCCGCGTCCTGTGCGTCCTGTGACAGCCGCTACAACCCGCGCTTCGCCCTGCGGCTTGTTGCTGGGGACGTTTCCGCGCCCGCCGGGCCGGGTAACCTGTGACGAGCCTCTCCAGGAAACAGTGGGATACCCACCAAGGAGTAACAAACATGCAAACCTTTCTTGCTAAACGGATGGCCGTCGCGGCGGCCTGTGTCACCCTCATGGCTATGGCCCTGGCTGGCTGCGGACACGATGAGGCGCCGCCGCCCACGACCGTCATCAACCAGCCTCCGGCCCCCGCCACTCCGAACACAACGACCACGACCGTCGTCCCCGGCGCCTCCACCACGACGACCACGGCCGGGCCAGACACCAAAGTCAACACGAATGCTGGGCCGGGCATGTCCAATGGGACCGATACCGCGTTGTCCGACGCCGTCAACACGGCTATCGTGCATAACAAGCAGATGACTGGGGCGCGTGTCGAGGTTGTCGCCTCGGCGGGCATCGTCACGCTCAACGGCGAGGTGCAGAACCAGCAGCAGAAGGCCCTCGCGGGGACGACGGCGACCAACATGCCCGGCGTCGCCAGCGTCAAGAATAAGCTCATCATCGTGACGACGGGCGGGGCCAAGCCGAAGCCGGTTGTGGTGACGAAGATCAAGACGGTCACGAAGGTGATCCACGAGCAAGCGCCCGCGTCGGCTCCATCCTCCGGTGGCGCGACTGACAGCGTTCCGGCGGACAGCGGGCAGCCCCCGGCCTCGCCGACCGGCCCTGCCACTCCGGCGACCCCCGACGGTGGAACGACCCCGTAAAGCCTATCGCCTAGGCCCCTGGCTTCCTCCTCGGAGGGGCAGGGGTCGGACCAGTACACCTTAATTTCGCGCCTTTCCATCATAGGTGCGTCCTCGTCTTACTCTCCCGGCGCAGTGTAACAAGTGAGTCAGGACGCCGATTTATTGGTGAGGGTAAAGATATACCACAAGTGTTCGTTGCTGATATTCTCTGAAATTGAACTAGTTATTCTGGACTTGGGTGGGGGCAAAGCCAAACGAAAAATTGAAGAGAGGATCAGGTTAATGAAGTGGCAATCAGGCATAAAACTCGGATTATTCAGTTACAGCTATCATCTGGCCTTCGGTGCCCATGAAGTATTCACGCCGAGCAAGAGGATGACCCTCTTCGAGTTCATGGACAAGGCTAAAGATATGGGCCTGGGTGGCATACAGATTGACGCCATGCATTTGCAAAGCCATGACGACGAACATCTTGCCAGTCTGCGGAGTTATTCTGAAGCGTGTGGACTTTATTTGGAATACGGTATCACCGGGATAGCCGAGGAACACTTGCTGCGCCACCTTGAAATAGCAAAGTGCCTTGGAGCCTCTGTCATGAGGACTTACCTTGGCTTCAATCCGAGGGCAGAGAACGTAAACGTGCCGCACGAAGTTGAGCGTGCGGCAATAGCCTTAAATGCCGTCAAGAACAAGGCACAATTGTATGGCGTGCAAATCGCGGTCGAAAATCACTGTGACCTGACAACGGACGAACTGCTTGGATTGATGACAATGGTCAACAGCCCGAACGTCGGGGTCTGCGTTGATCTGGGCAACTTCATGATCCATCTGGAAAATCCGGTGGATTCTGTAAAAAAGCTAGTTCCCTACATTGTCAGTACTCACTTCAAAGACTATGCTTTCTCTATGGAAAACTGGGGATTTAAAGCATATGGTGTGGCACTCGGCCATGGTGCAATTGATTTGAGGGCAATACTGAGAATATTGATCGACGAAGCGCATCTGGACAGAATTACTTTGGAAATTCCTGTGGAGCAGGAGGCAACCGAAGCTCTTACTTTGAAGAAGGAAGATGATTTAGTGCGGGCAAGCGTTATATATGCAAGAGAAGTCCTTGGGATAAAGTAGCCCCATTGGGTATATCATAAATATACATGTACGCCGACAGCATTGTCCAAATTGACGTGACCGCGCCGCCGCAGCCATTAAGCTATTCCGTTACCCATCCTGACGCTGTCTGTCGGCGTGGCGGTCGTTGTTCCTCTCGGGGCGCAGCAGGGTGTTGGGTATGGGGTTGCGCTTAAGACAAATGCTCACCTGAAATGGCACCGATTGCTTGTTGAGGGAATCAAGACGTGCTGCAAGTGCTAGCTGCTGACACTTTATGAAGCAAAATTAGATGCGCTCGCCCAGGGAAGCTGGGGGCTTTTTCTTGGCACCCTTCGCCTCCCATGCCATAATGAGTGTGAACCCATGACATACAAAACCATCCTTCTCTTCGGCGCACCCGGCAGCGGCAAAGGGACGCAGGGCAGCATCCTCGGCACCATCCCCGGGCTGGTCCATGTGGCCTGCGGCGAGATCTTCCGGGACTTGCGCGTCGGGACGCCCTTGGGCCGCGTCTTTCTGGACTACAGCAGCCGGGGGGCGCTGGTGCCGGACGATTTCACCGTACAGCTCTGGAAGGAACACATCGAGGCATTGGAGCGGCTGGGCCGGTACGATCCCGAGGCGGACATCCTAATTCTAGACGGCATCCCGCGAAACGTCGCCCAGGCCCGGTTGATGGACCAGTACATCGACGTCAACCGACTGTACTATCTGGACTGCGACGACAAAGAGAAAATGTATCTGCGGCTCAAGCGCCGCGCCCTGCACGAGAACCGCCTGGATGACGCCTCGGACGTGACCATTCAGAGCCGCCTTTACGTCTATGAAGCTGAGACGGCGCCCGTTCTGGACTACTACCCCACGGATAAGGTCCGGCGCATAGATACGGGCCGAACGCCCATCGAAGTGCTTGCCGACATACTCACGGATGCCCGGCAGCTCATCACGGACGTGGAAAAAGAACTTGAAGAGGCCTAAAGAGGGAACGTTTTTCGGTCGTAATCGGCTATAATATAAAGTGAAAGATGGGGGCGATTGGTTTCGATCGGGAGATTGACGGCTCGGGTCGCGGGCCGAGGCGCCGCTGGCCTCGTTAAAAAGCGGCAAAACAATAAAAGCGAAGAACACTTCTTTCGCCACATCGCGCTCGTACGCGATGGCTGCCTAACTTTTCCCTCGGGACTAGCTAGCCAGTATTAGCGCCGCCTTCGGGCGGTCCGTCCCATCCCTCCGCGCCTGCGGGGGGGAGCCGGGGCGTCACACAAGTGGGCTACCAGCGCGGATCGCCGACCGACGCGCCCGGGAAACTAAGGACGGCTTGCACCTCAATCAGCCCGCCGACCGGCGGATGGGGTGTCAAAAATAAACGGTCGGATATGTCTGTAGAAGCCTGAGTTTTCGCTACTCGACACGGCAGTTCAATTCTGCCCGCCTCCACCATCAAACCAATGGCGCTCCCTCACGGGAGCGCCATTGGTCTTTTTTCTATGAATTAATGCGAATAACTTGACCGATTCCCGTAACGTGTGTTAGAATAGCGTTATGGAGAAACGACAAATGCGACTTTTGTTGCTGTCCGCCGCCCTCTGCCTGTTGCCACTGACAGCCCTGGCCGACCCCGCGCCGGCCACCATTGTGGTTGGGGGACGCACTGTGCCGTTCCAGGTCAAGCCCTTTGTCGGGGCTGACGGACAGGTGATGGCGCCGGTGGATGCGGTCGTGTTGCTGGGCGCGAAGTTCGCGCCAAACGCCGACGGCACGGTCGGGGTGACGAGCGCGAACGGCCGCCAATTCTCGTTCCCATATCAAATTGTCCAGGGTCGCTACTGCGTCCCCTTCCAGAAGGTGGCCCAAGCCCTGGGCGCGTCGGTGTTCTGGCAGCCCGTTCTGACGACACTGACCGTTAGGGCGAAGCTTGAGATGGTGCGCCAGTCGCCGGACGAATTGAGCATTTACACGTCCTATCCCGTCTACTACAGCGTCAAGCGGATAGACAACCCGGAGCGGCTGTACGTAGATCTGGTCGGCCTGGACCTCGCCTCCGCACCTGCCAGCGTCCCCAGCACGAGCGGCACCGTCACCCACGTCCGCAGCGGCCAGATGGACTACGAGACCGTCCGCATCACGGTAGACCTGAAGCAGGGGCAGCCATTCCGTGTCCTGAGCGGCATCCAGAGCAGTCGGGTCCAGGTCGCGCTGGGTGCTTTGGCCGCACCGTCCGTTCCTGCCACCCTGCCTTCGGTCCCCGTCGCCTCTCGGCCAGTGCCGCCCGCAGTCGTGTCCACCTCTCCGGCCCGTTCCGGCCTGGTCACAATCACGTCTGTCGCCTACAAAGTCATCAGCCCCGCTCTGACACAGGTCTCGGTGACGACGAA
>JAYTRQ010000808.1:0-2616 GCA_043746125.1 Armatimonadota bacterium
CGCTCGTCTACGGCCACGTTGACCGAGTCCCGAGCCGTCTCCTGCTCGTTGCAGGCGTAGTGCTTCACGCAGGTCGCCACGCCCTCACTCTGTTCTCCCTGAATATACGCGACGCCCAGGCGGGCCGAGAGGAACGGGTCTTCGCTGAAGCTCTCGAAGTTCCGCCCGCCCTGGGGCGACCGGTGAATGTTGACATCAGGCCCGTAGACGATCTGCCGGTTGTGCGCCTTCGCCTCCTGGCCCAAGACGACACCCACGCGCCGGATCAGCGCGGGGTCCCACGTGGAGGCCATGACGATCCCCATTGGGAAGAACGTGGACTGCCCGTCACGAATACCCTGCGGCGCGTCTGCTGTGCGGATGGCGGGGACGTTCAGGCGGGGAATCGGAGCCGTCGTCAGGCCGTCCACCTGCTGCAAGGCGAGCAGGCCCAACTTCTCCGGCTGCGTCAGCCGGGCCAGCAGATCCGAGACCCGTAGCTCAACGGGCGCTTTCGTGTCGGCGTAAGGAAGGAGAGGAGCGGCGGGGACTGGAGCGACAGGAGACGACGGAGGCGCGGCGGGCTTGTCGGCCCGCGTGGCGGCTTGGGCGAAGGCAAAACTGACAGCCAGCATCAGTGCGGCACAGTGGCATGTGGAATTCATGTCCTTAATTTGGGCGCAGTCGGGTAAAATTCCTTCCGCCCACGTTGGCGAGACAGTACGGTAGAGGCCCTACACGCGCAAGGAGAGCCGCAATAACCAATCTACTGATGCGCCGCCCAAACCTGACCGGGCTGCCCCCACTTCCGGCCCTGCCGACCACCTGCCTCGTGCGTCCTACGACCGAGGCAGACGCCCCTACACTCGCGGCCGTGCTGCGGCGGGCCTTCGCCGACGGCACCTGGACAGCGGACCGGGTTCAGGCGGAACTGCTGGGAGACGAGACCGTGACGCAGACCCTGGTTGTGGAGCGTGAAGGCGAGATCATCGCGACGGCCTCGGTGCGCCTGCTGCCGGAGCGCTTCCCCGCATCAGGCTATCTACACTGGGTTGCCGTGGACTCAGCCCATCAGGGGCAGAGGCTGGGATATTTCGTCTCGCTGGCCGTGCTTCACGAGTTTGAGCGATTGGGCTGTTCGGACGCCGTTTTGGAGACTCAAGACCACCGAATTCCCGCCATCAAGACCTACCTCGCACTCGGGTTCAGGCCGGAATATACTGACGAGACGCACCGATCACGGTGGGCAGCGATCATGGAATCTGGCGTTAAGCCTTGATTGCCCCTCACCGCCGCAGCACCCGCCCGGACAGCACTTCTGTCTGAACGCCCCCCTCAATCGCCAATCGTCCGTTGACCAGGACGTGGTGGATGCCGGCCGGGAACTGGTGCGGGTCATCGAATGTGGCACAGTCGCGGACGTGATTGGGGTCGAACACGGTCACGTCGGCGTACGCGCCGACGCGCAGTACGCCCCGGTCTGCCAGCCGCAGGCGCTGGGCCGGCAGGCCCGTCATGCGGCGGACAGCTTCGGGGAGCGAGAGGACTTCGCGGTCGCGGACGTAGCGGGCGAGGACGCGGGGGAAGGTCCCGTAGGAGCGCGGGTGAGTCTTGTCCTGACCCATTTCGCTCTTGGGGTCGTTCGCGACACCATCCGAGCCGATCATGGTGTGCGGGTCTTTCAAGATAAACTCGACGTCCTCTTCCGACATGGCGAAGTGGACGGCGGCAACCCAACCGTCTTCATCCAGCAGTAGGTCTAAGGCAGCCTCGGCTGGGGATTTACCGACGGCCGCCCCCAACTGGGCCAGCGTCCGCCCTTGAGTCTCCCTCCTGTTCCGGGCAATGCCGATCTGCACCGTGGACCAGTCCCAGGGCTGGACCGCGATCTCGGCCAGAATGCGCGCCCGCGCCTCTGGATCGCGCAGGCGGGCCAGCGTATCCTCTAAGTCCCCTTCTTTGGCCCAATGTGGCAGCAGAATCACCATCAGGCCCGTCATAAAGGCCGTGTAAGGGTACTGATCGGTCAGCACGTCCAGGCCTGCCGCCCGCGCCGCCGCCATCATCGGGAGCGTCACCTGCGGCTTGCCCCAGTTCGCCTTCCCCTCAGACTTGTGGTGCGAGAGTTGGAGCGGGACGCCCGTCGCCTCCGTCACCCGCAGGGCCTCCTGGATGCTCTCTACCAAGGTATCGCCCTCGTTGCGGATGTGCGTGGCGTAGAAGCCGCCCGCGTCACGGGCAACGGCGGCCAGGGCGGCCAATTCTTCGTGCTGGGCGTACCCGCCGGGCAGGTACTCCAGGCCCGACGACAAACCAACCGCCCCGTCAGCCAGGGCGGCAGACAGCAGCCCCTGCATCTGAGCCAGTTCGGCAGCCGTCGGCGTGCGGTCATCGAAGCCCAAAACGGCCTTGCGGATCGTCCCGTGCCCAGCCAGCGTCGCCACGTTACAGGCGATACCGCCGTCTTCGACCCGGCGTAAGTAGTCGCCCAGCGTCAGCCAGTCCAGGGCGGACCCATATCGTTCCACCCAACGCCGTTCCTGGGTGAAGACCTCCGAGCCATTCGCCAGCCCGATGGAGATCCCGCAGTTGCCGACCAGTTCGGTCGTCACGCCCTGGGCCAGACTGGAGCGCATG
>JAYTRQ010000809.1:0-2615 GCA_043746125.1 Armatimonadota bacterium
CCGGCAGTTCGCGGGCTTCGACGCCTTCCGTCAGGTGGCCTGGCTCTTACCCGCGACGGCATTGCTCGCGCCCATCCTTTACGTCCCCCCGATCCCGCAGCTAGGCCGCCGCGCGTATGCCTGGATCAAGGACAACCGCGGGCGCCTGCCGGTCGCGCCGCGCTACAAGGTGAATACGGCGCGCAAGCGGAAGACGGCGGCCGTCTGAAGGGAGAGATCATGCCAGCGACCGGACCAAAGCGAAAGATGTCGCGGGGCGACTGCCACCTCTGCGGCCAGGAGTTCAGCAAGAACACCATCGGGCGTCACCTCGACAAGTGCTGGGAAGGGCTGGCGGCGAAGGAGAAGCACGACCCAGGCTCACTCCAGCCGACGCGCTTCTTCCGGCTGGCCGTCGAGGGCCGGGATCTGCCGGAATACTGGCTGCACCTTGACGTCCGCGCGGACGCCACTCTGCTGGACCTGGACGACTTCCTGCGCCGCTTCTGGCTGGAGTGCTGCGGCCACCTGAGCGCTTTTACCGTCCCCTCGCCCTCCGGCGAGCGCGGCGGCGAGGCGCGCTACCGCTGGGAGCCGCCCGGCGGCTTCGACGATGACGACTTCTTCGGCGGCTTGGACGACGCATTCGGGATGCCCCGCGAGCGGCGCATGGACGTTACGCTGGCCGCCGCGCTCGCCCCCGGCGTGACCTTCTTCCACGAATATGACTTCGGCGACACCACCGAGTTGAAGCTGCGCGTCCTCTCGGAACACGAGGAGCCGACGCGCCGGCAGAACCTGCGCGTCCTCGCCCGCAACCTGCCGCCCGTCATTTGCTGCGACGAGTGCAGCGGCGAGGCCGACTGGATCGGGGCGTATGACGAGTCCTATGAGATCAAGGCCGTCTGCGACGCCTGCCTCAGGAAGAAGAGCCACAGCCTTGAGCACCTGCTGCCGGTCGTCAACTCGCCCCGGACGGGCGTCTGCGGGTATGAGGGGCCTGGATGATAGAAGGCCCCGCCGCATTCGCGGCGGGGCTGCTCTCGTCAGGGCGTCATGCCCAACCCTCTGATGGTGGCTTCAATGCTGTCGTGTGTCCCCGGATTGAAGGCGTAGGTGTCGTTGTCCTTCTTGGCGTGCATTAGGGCGGCCTTCGCCTCTTCCATGCGTCCCATCGCGGCCAGGATGTGGTAGACCTCAAGCCATGCCTCGGCACTGGCGGGAGGCGCTTTCTCCATCTTCGAGCGCTCGGACCGAAGGGCGATCAGTTTGCGATACGCCGTTAGGGCATGCGGCAGATCGTGTTCCTCGTGATAGAAGGAGTAGGCCCGCACTTGGGCTTCTTCTTCGGTCTGCACCGGGGCGTAGTGGGAAAGTGGCCGAGCCATGTAAGGCATGTATTCCGGCACGACCTCAGCCTCGGTTCTCTGGACGGGCAGATCAAAGACGGCCATACCAGGGTGCCCGTTCCGGGAGCCGGAAAGATGCAGGGTCAACTTGAAGTGGCGCGGCTTCCACGGAACCTGCTTTTGCAGAGGCACCCACCGAATCCCTTCCAAGTTTTCCCCGCCGAAGACATAGCCGTTGACCTTCGGGCCGCTGTTGGTCTGGTCCATGGCGGTCGGCGAGAAAGTCTGGCTCCCGATGCCGGCGTTCTGGGTGGACGGGTCTAGGTACTTCGTCCCGAACTCGTCCGTCAGATCGACGGACCCAAAGGGTGTGTCACGCGCTATCTCGGTGTTTGCGGTGAAGAGCAAGAACACGTCCCCTTTGGCATTGACCTGGAAGTCACGGATGACAACTTTGTCTGGGTGAGTACGACCGTGGCCGGTCGGAGTCACTAGCTGTGCGGCAATGCCTTCACTCAGCCGTTCGCGCCACTGTTCACGCCCCGTGACTGCATCCACCCGCCGTGCCGTTTCCGGGAAATCGGGCGTGAAGACGGCAGCAGGGATGGGCTGGTTGTACTGGTCTACCTCGACGTGATTTGTGACCCACTGAGTTTCGTTAGGCTTTTGGGACTGATATTCCGACCGGATCGGCAAATCGGTGGCATTATCCACGACAATGCGTGACCGCCAACGAGTGCGCTGCGAGTTCCCTCTATCACCGCGCCACTGGGAGTAAAATAGGATGATATGCGCCGGGCGGCCGGCGACGGTCGTAGCCCCCAACAGGGTGACGTGGGTGTCTTCGTCGAGAAGGACCGCTTCGTGCAAGAGCGCCCCGACGGAGAAACCCGAGATGCTGTCAAACCACTGGATAGATGTCGCGTCGTCCTGGGTGACGGTGTTTGTGAGCGTTTCGTAAGTCCAGTTCATTCCATTCCGGCTGACCTGCACCTGCTGATATTGAGGGAAGATCTGCTCCAAGCGCCAGTTTCCCTTCTGATACCAGACCTCGTTCTCCTTCACCTGCGTTCCGTCGGGGAGGACGTTCCACCGGGTATAGTGGGCACTATGAACGTCGCGCACCGAGTCGGCCATGCGCTGATACGCCTGCACGGCAGTCAGCTTCGGGGACAACAGGAAGGCGAAAACGGCGACGACTGCTGCCGCGACTGTTGCAAGGCGCAGGCCGGTCCGCCAGCGTCGGGATCGCTGCGGGGGAGAGGCGGCGGCCGCTTCCTTCGCAAG
>JAYTRQ010000810.1:0-8212 GCA_043746125.1 Armatimonadota bacterium
CCGTGTCAAAGGCGACGGGTTCAATGCGGCAGCCTTCGCGACTACATGATGATACCGATGGAGGCCTGCCGATGAGTGCGCCCATAAAACTCTACCATACGCCCAAGCAATACGTCGAGATGGAATAGAAAGCCGATTTCGAGAGCGAGTACGTCTCCGGCCAGATCTTCGCAATGGCATGGGCCGACTTGGTACTTGTATCTAGGAGGATGCCGCTATGTCGTTATGGTCTCCAACTCTACCGGCCATCAGTGCTAAGGACCTCAGCCAAACGTCTGGAACTGGCTCCATTGTTGTTCTTTTGTGGGCGGTCTGGGACCCCAGCAGCCGCCGCCTTGACGTGTGGCTGACACAATCCGCGGATGATTACGCCAACCTGATATTCTACGCGATGGATCTCGACCTAGAGCAGAACTGGCCGCTTGCGAAAGAGTGGGGCATAATGAATACGCCTTCGCTGGTTTGCCTTGTCAGCGGCGTTTTCCAGGAACTGCTCACTGGGGGTGGACTGGAACCAAGACTGAGGGCGAAGCTGAAGGAATGGAACCACCCAGCCGAATAACAACCGCCCCCATGCATGGCGCCTTGAGCAAAGGAACACAATGGCCGCACTACAACAACCTTATTACACACCCGAGCAATACGTAGAAATGGAAGAAAAGGCTGAGTTCAAGAGCGAATACGTCTCCGGCCGGATCTCCGCGATGGCTGGTGCCTCTCCCCGTCACAACACGATCAGCGCTAACGTCTTGCGCGAAGTCGGCAACCGTCTTAAAGGCGGACCATGTCAGCCTTTCGGAAGCGACCAGCGCGTGACCATTATGCAGACCGGCCTCAAGACCTATCCAGACGTCTTGGTCGTATGCGGGGAATTGCATCTGCACCCACTGGACCGGAACAGCCTCATCAACCCGGTAGTTGTCTTCGAAGTGCTGTCCGATTCCACTGAAGGCCATGACCGGGGCGAAAAGTGGGCGCACTATCGGCGGCTGGACTCTCTGGAAGAATACGTCCTGGTGTCACAGAAGGAGGCGCGAGTCGAGTTGTACGTCCGGCACGCTGACGGTTCGTGGAAGTACACGGCCACGGAGGGTTTAGAGGCCTCCCTCTTTCTTCCCTCGCTGGACTGCACCCTGCCGCTGGCGGAAGTCTACGACCGGGTCGTGTTCGAGGAGACGCCGGCGGCCGAGGCGTTGCCGGATGGCGCGGGTGTGCTACAATGACTCTAAGAGGAATTTGTCATGGATGAAACACTGTCATCAGAAGCCATACCGGAACCAGGCGACGGGGCGGTGACGGACTCTTGAGCGGCTATGGCTCAAATGTTTGCCGAGATGAAGATCCTCAACGAGCAGATCAAAGAGACCTAAGCGGAGACTGACCGCGTACGCGCCGAGACGTACGTCATCTTGGCGCGTCTGAGTGCAGTTTGCCCCTGTGGCGTGAGACCGCGAATGCCGTCCGAGAGCGACTGCTTCTGCGCGAACAGACCAGGAAAAACGCAGACGACATCCTTGCCTTGCAGAAAGGCTTTAAGGCTCTGGTATTGGACGTATAAGACCTCAAGCATGAGGTTCGGATCAACCGAAACGACGAGTCACACGAGCGCGTTAACATGGCACTTCGGCTGGAAAATGAACGGCTGGAGTCCGAGCGGCGCTTACCCCCACCAAATTAGAAGCGAGACCGGTCCTGAAACGCACAACAGAGTATGACGCCATCATCGTCGGCGCGGGGCCAAACGGGCTGGCGGCGGCGATCAAAGTGGCGCAGGAAGGGCACTCAGCCCTAGTGCTGGAAGCCAAAGATACCCCCGGTGGCGGCTGCCGGTCGGCGGAGTTGACACTGCCGGGCTTCACGCACGACATCGGCTCGGCCATCTACCCCCTGGGCTACGGCTCGCCGTTCTTCCAGACGCTGGGGCTGGAACGCTACGGGCTGGAATGGATACAGCCACCTGCTGCTCTCGCCCACCCCTTTGACGACGGCCCGCCCGCACTGCTGGAACGTTCGATTGAGGCGACAGCCGCGACACTCGGGGCGGACGGCGCAAACTACCGGAAGCTGATGGGGCCTCTGGTGCCGGACTGGGAGACGCTTTCGCGGGCGCTTCGCGAACCGCTTCGGATGGCGCGTTACCCGTTTGGGCTTGCTCGGTTCGGCCTCAAGGCGATCTTATCGTCGCAGGCACTGACGGAGGCGGCCTTTCAGGGCGGCCGGGCGCGGGGGTTTTTCGCCGGGATGGCGGCCCATTCCATGCTGCCACTGGAACAATCGCCAAGCGCCGCCTTCGGGCTGGCCCTGGGGATCGCCGGTCATGCAGTCGGCTGGCCGCTCCCACGCGGCGGGTCTCAGCAGATCACAACTGCCCTGGTGGCACACCTGCGGTCATTGGGCGGAGAGGTCGTAATGGGGCAGGAGATCAAGTCGCTGGCAGAACTGCCGCCTTCAAAAGTGACGCTGTGCGACATCACGCCGCGTCAGCTCGTACAGATCGCCGGGGAGCGCCTGCCCACAGGCTATCGGGAGCGCCTGAGCCGCTACCGTTACGGCATGGGGGCATTCAAGCTGGACTGGGCGTTGGACGGGCCGATCCCCTGGAAGTCGCCGGACGTGGCGCGAGCGGCTACGGTACATTTGGGCGGGACGCGGGCGGAGATCAGCGCCTCGGAGCGGGCGGCGGCAACTGGAGAGATTGCCGACAAGCCTTACGTCCTGCTGGCCCAGCAGAGCCTTTTCGATTCTTCACGGGCACCCGAAGGCAAGCACACCGTCTGGGCCTACTGCCACGTCCCGAACGGAAGCACCGTGGACATGACCGAGCGAATCGAGGCGCAGATCGAGCGGTATGCGCCCGGCTTCCGGGACCGTATACTGGCCCGACACGTCATCAACCCTGCCGCCATGCAGCGCTACAACGCCAACTATTTCGGTGGCGACATCAACGGCGGTGTGCAGGATTGGCAGCAGTTGTTCACCCGGCCCGTCGCCCGCTGGACGCCCTGGTCCACGCCCGTATCGGGCCTGTACCTCTGCTCCTCGTCCACGCCTCCCGGCGGAGGCGTCCACGGGATGTGCGGCTACTACGCCGCGATGGACGCGCTGACGCACCTCCGCTGAAGCGCTTGACGGGACCACCCGTTTGTGGGAGAGTCTAATAAAACGGAACGAGAGGAACAACACTCATGGCCTGGATCAAGACCATCCCCATGTCCGAAGCCGATGAGCGGCTCAAAGAACTGATGACCACACAGCGGGCGCTTTACCCCGTGGAATATGAGACGCCCGTCGAAGGCACGGACCCGCTGGGTCGGCCCGATATGCCTAGCATTGTCGCGTCCCACACTCTCATCCCGGACGCCCTGTTCCACGCTTTCTCCACGTTCGGGTCGCTCACGTCCCCGGACCTGCCACTGACCCGGCGGCAGCAGGAGATGATCGCCACGACCGTCTCCGTCACAAACCGGTGCTTCTATTGAACGGTCTCGCACGCAGAGTTTCTGCGTCGCGCCAGCCTGGATGACAGCTTAGTTGAAGCCTTGCGCCAGGACCACAAGACCGCTCCCCTGAATGAGCAGGACCGGACCATGCTGGATTACGTCGTGAAGGTCACGAAGGACGCCACCAAGGTCAGCCCGGATGACCACGCCTGCCTACGGGCCGTCGGCTTCGACGATCGGGGCATATTGCAGATCACGCTGATCACGTCCTGGTTTAACTACATCAATCGCGTCGCAGACGCCCTGGGCATAGGTCGTGAATAGACGTCATGCCCTCCACGCCACCGTCCTTTCCTATTCCGGTTCCCCCAGAATTGGGGGCGAGGGGGCAAAACTGGCGGCAGTAGCCACTACGCCTCCACCAGCCGCTCACGCCCGGCATAAACCGTCAGGCCCGTGTCCCGCAGGAAACCGACCAGCGTCATTCCATTGGCCTCTGCCAGTTCCGCCGCCAAGGAAGAGGCGGCGGAGACTGAGCAGACGACGGGGATGCGGGCCATTAGCGCCTTCTGCGCGATTTCGAAGCTGGCCCGACCGCTGACCAGCAGGATCAGCGGGTCGTCCCCGCGCCACGGCAGCCACCCTGCGCGAACTCCGAACCCGATGGCCTTGTCCGTCGCGTTGTGCCGCCCAATGTCCTCAAACACGCACAGGCATTCACCCGACGACTGGAACAGGCCGACGGCGTGAAGCCCGCCGGTCTTCTGAAACAGCGGCTGCTGCCGGCGGAGCGTGTGGGGTAGCTGCAAAAGCGTCTCGCGTGTGATACGCCCATCCGTCGCCGGCAGGGGCGAAGTCTGCATGGCGACGGCGTCCAGAGCCGCCTTGCCACACAGGCCGCAGCTCGTCCCGGCCATTAGAGTCCGCTGCCACAGCCGCTCAGCCACGGGTGGCTTTTTAAGATGCACCGTCACGACGTTAGGGATATCCGCTTCGGCCGCCTCGCCCGTGTCACAGTAGCGGATCTGGCCGATGTCGCCCTCCCCGCCGATTATGCCTTCCGTCAGCAGCAGCCCCCGCGTCAGCTCAAAGTCGTGTCCCGGCGTCCGCATGGTGACGGTGAAGCGCTCGTTCCCCAGGCGGATCTCCAGCGGCTCCTCCACGACCAGAGCGTCGTCCCGTTCCGTCCACCCGCCGTCGCGCAGGCGGGCGACCGGGCGCGTCTTGACACTGTCTTCGCGGAGTGGTTCGGCTTGTTCAGGCATGAGCATCGGCAGAGTGAAATAGGCGGAAGCGGATGGGAATCGAACCCACCACCCGCGCAATGCGGGTCACTGGTTTTGAAGACCAGGAGGGCCACCAGACCCCGAACGCCTCCATAATCTGTTCACGATTCCTTACGACTTTGAGGCCAAACAGATACCTTGTGGCTTTCGGCCTCTGGATGCCACCGACGATGAAAAGCCTCGGCATCTTCTTGACTCTTGAACACGCTCTTCACATATCAACCCTTGTATGTGTGATAGCCAATTCTGCGAATAACAAAAGGCTTCGGAACGTGAACTCGTGTCCATTCAAATATGGGGTCGGGGGCGTCGGTCAGTACGTCAACCCGATATACAGCCAATCTATCCTACATTGACTATCGGCAGCCAGTCGGCTATCGGCAATTAGTCATTCGATTGTCACGTGACCCGCCGACGCCTCAATCACTTCGCCAATGACAATACCTGAAACGCCGCCCGTCGTCAAGGCGGACACCAGTGCCTCACTCTTATCCCCTGCGACCGAGACGAGCAAACCGCCGGACGTCTGCGGGTCAAAGAGCAGATCGGCTAGGGCTGGTTCCAAGTGCGGCGTAAGCATGACGTGTGGGCCGAAGTAGTCTCTGTTGCGCTCTGTCCCGCCTGGCCCGACGCCCTGGCGGGCTAAGTCTAACGCGCCCAGCAGGAGCGGCACCTGCTCGGCATAGATGCGGGCGGTGACGCCCGATGCTCGGAGCATCTGGCATAGATGGCCCAGGAGGCTGTAGCCGGTGACGTCCGTGCAGGCGTTGGGGCCGATGGTGGCAACGGCATCTCGCGCGGCCCGGTTCAGCGTCCGCATAGAAGCAAGCGCGGCGGCAATGGCCTCGTCCCCGGCCACGCCCTGCTTGATGCCCGTCGTGATGACTCCGACTCCGAGCGGTTTGGTCAGTATTAAGACGTCCCCTACCCGTGCGCCCGCGTTGGTCCAGATGCGGTCCGGGTGAACGGTGCCGGTCACGGACAGGCCGAACTTGATTTCGGGGTCGTCAACGGTGTGGCCGCCCATCAGGGCGACCCCAGCCTCGCCCAGCTTGGACAGGCCGCCTCGCAGAATGCCGTTGAGGACCTGCGGGTCCAGGCTGGATGGGTAGCAGACGACGTTGAGGGCCGTCAGGGGCAGGCCGCCCATGGCGTAGACGTCCGAAAGCGCGTTCGCGACGGCGATCTCGCCGTAGGTGAAGGGGTCATCCACGACCGGCGTGATGAAGTCCACCGTCTGCACGAGCGCGGTCTGCGCGTCCAGGCGGTACACGCCCGCGTCGTCGAGCGTCCCGAAGCCTACCAGCACGTTTGGGTCACATGGCACGCCGGCGAATAAATCTTTGACTGCGGCATTTAGGTCCCCCGGACCGAGTTTAGCCGCTCAACCAGCCTGCGAGGTCATTTCGGTCAATCGAATTACATCTGTCAACGTGTGTCACCCCCTTTCGTTCCAGTATCGTAGATCGCCGTCCCGCCGCGTCACGCCGAGGCTGTCCAGATACTCCAAGAGCGGGATGGAGAACTTGCGCGTCGTCCCCAGCAGGACGTTCAGTTCGGAAACACTTTTCCCTTCGGCCCCGTCTAGGAAGCCTTGCAGGAACCGCTCTGCTGCCTCAACGGCCTCGCGATGAAAGACGATCGTGCGGTTAGACGTCCGTTCCGTGGCCGTGACCAAGGCCCCGGACTCGACCAGGAAGTGGTACAGCATCTTGCGCCGACGGTCCTTCTTCAGCACCTCCTCCAGGCCCGGCGGCTTCAAGCCGCCGCTGCGGAAGTGTCCTTCAATCTCGCGCGCAATCTCCCGCTCTATGGGTGAGAGTGCGGCCTCGGGAGAGTAGCCTGGCTCCCACGCCAGCCCAGCCCTGCTCTCTACCTGCCCCGCCTGGGCGAGCGTTTCCAGAAGCCGGTGAAACGCGGGCGGCTTGAGCGTCTTGGGCAGACCCCGGCGCAGGTCTTCCAGCGGCATCCCGCGCCGTGTCGAGTATGCCGCGTGAAAGGCCCGGACCAACGCTCGCGCCTGGGTTTGGAGCGCGTCAAAGACAGTGCGGTGCAGAGCCAGGCCAGGGCCGCAGGAAACCAGCAAGTCATTCAGCGGAGAGTCACTTGTCAGCCCCAAGTCAAGCGACAATTGCCGCAAGTCACGACCTTCCGGACCGGCCTCAGACACCTTCGCGGCCAGTTTCTCGGCGTCCGTCCCGTACGCCAGCATCTGCACTCGGCCCAGCACGTCTTCATCCATGCGCGTGTGCCTCTGCGGGTACGGGTCAAAGATAACGCCGCCGCCTACGGTCTCCACGGGCGAATAGGTGCGTACGATGAACGGCTCACGCGCAGGAACAGCGGCATCTTCCGTCAATCGGAACTGCGTCAGGACAGTGTCGCCAGGCAGGATCGCGTCCCGTCCCAGTGGATAGACCCGCGCCAGCACCTCCGCCGTCCCATAATACAGAAACACTGTCTGCCCACGCTTGAGCGGCTTGTCTACGGTGGGGAGCAGGGTCAACTCGGCATCCATCAGGCGGGTTGGGCGTAGGACGCCGGGCGTTGCCAGCATATCGCCGCGCCCCAGATCGTCCTTCTTGACGCCTCGCAGGTTGACGGCCGTACGCCAGCCCGGAGCGGCTACCTCGACTGACTGCCCGTGGACTTGCAGCCCACGCACCTCGGCCCGGCCGCCGCCGGGCCAGATCTCCATCGTCTGCCCCAGGCGGATCGTGCCGCGCCGGAGCGTGCCGGTGGCGATCGTCCCATGCCCCGTCATCGTGAACGTGCGGTCTATGGGCAGGGTGAAGTAGGAATGCTCCACCGGAGGCGCAGCCGTCGTCAGTAGCTCTTGAAGCGCCTCCCGGACGTTCTCCAGACCCTCCCCAGTCACAGACGACGTGAACAGAATGGGGGCGTCGTGTAGGAACGTCTCACCCAGGAAGTCACGGACTGCGGCCGTCACCCGCTCCCGCTCTTCGTCGCTCGGCGCGAGGTCGCTCTTAGTCACGGCGACGAGGCCGCGCTTGACGCCCAGCAGGCCCATCAACGCGACGTGTTCCACGGTCTGCGGCTTGACCCGCTCGTTGGCGGCGATGACGAGCAGGGCGGCGTCAATGCCCGTGGCCCCGGAGATCATCGTGCGGATAAACTTCTCGTGGCCGGGCACGTCAATCAGGTCCACCTCGCCGCCCGGCAGCGACAGGTGCGCGAAGCCCAAGGCGATGGACATACCTCGTGCCTGCTCCTCGGGCAGCCGGTCCGTCTCGGTACCGGTGAGGGCACGGACGAGGGCCGTCTTGCCGTGATCCACGTGCCCGGCCACGCCGATTGTGATGTGCTTAGTCTCTGTCATAGTAGCCATCGCCCCGACCGAGGCGCTGGGTCCCGACACGCGGGACCGAGGCGATTATCAAGCGGCGGCCGTCATCAGCTTCGACCGCCCGCGCTGCTCGTAGGTCTGTATCTGGGCGACGTTCGCCCGCTCAACGGGGGTCAAAG
>JAYTRQ010000811.1:0-8205 GCA_043746125.1 Armatimonadota bacterium
CTGGCCTGCGCCGTGATGCTCGGCTTCATGGCTTTACCAAAGATCGCTTGTGCGGCCCCTCGCAAAGCCGCTCTTGATAAGGCCCTATTGCTAGCCATCCAGAAGGATAACTTCCAGAAGACTAAATCCCTTCTCGCCAGAGGGGCCAACCCAAACGCGAGCGATCCTGATGGGCCGGCCACTGCCCTGATGCTGGCGGCTGCGGGCGGCGACTTGCGTGTCCTGAGCCTTTTGTTGAACAATGGGGCTAAAGTCAACACTCAGGGAGGTGGAGGTTTTACGCCGCTGCTGCTCGCTGCCGGAGGCAATCATCTGGCCGCTATGCGCCTTCTACTGGACCACGGGGCAGACACCGAGAAGCGGGACATAATAGGCAGGACAGTGTTGTTACGGGCGACTGATGGCGATGATTTGCCCGTGATCCGGTTGTTGCTTGACAGAAAGGCCGACGTCAATACGCGGGAGGAGTTGGGTTTTACCCCACTGATGATGGCTCATCAGGTATGTGTTGCTAAACTTCTGCTGGAAAAAGGGGCTGACATAGAAGCCAAAAACTACCTCACTGGTGGCACACCCCTAATTTGCTACTCATCGGCAGGTGACCGGGGTATCGTCAGGCTTCTGCTCGACAAGGGCGCGGCTATTAATGCCGGAGACAACATCCATCAAACGGCCCTAATGAATTGTGTCGCTAGGTGCCATGACAGACAGAACACGACTGCACGTCTCCCCATTATACGGCTCCTGCTGATGCGGGGGGCGGACGTCACGTTGACAGACAATAGAGGCCGTACCGCCCTCACGTTATCCACTCAGAACAAACAATCTGACGTCATCGCGCTGCTCGAAAGCGCGGGGGCGAAAAAGTGAAGCCGCCGCAGGCTTAACATTCCCTTGACGTTATCTTGCCTGCGCCTGGGTACACTACGAGTATCTCCCTCCCCGCTCAAGCGAACGGTGCAAGAGAAGAACATATGACGATGACCGCCCCCACCTCTAACTTCCGTGAAGAGTCTCCCGAGTCACACGAGTGCGTGCCCGGTCCACTCAGCCCGAACGAACTGCGAAAGATCAGCGCCTATTGGAGCGCGGCCAACTATCTGTCCATCGGGCAGATCTATGTCCTGGATAACCCGCTGCTCAAAGAGCCGCTGAAGAAGGAACACGTCAAGCCGCGCCTGCTGGGGCACTGGGGGACGATGCATGGTTGATACGGTTGACAAATTGTTACTATGCCTCGCTGAAGCCGTTGTGCTACTTCGTGACAACAATGAGCTACGTTGGGCAGAATGGTTTGAGCAGGTTCGTGGGCGGATAGATGGGGGCAACTATTCTGGTGTTGAGCAATTAGGAACAGCCTTCGGAGGCATGGGCAGTTTCAATGACCTCGTTCTTCAAAGCCAGTCGTCTCAGCAACAGTATCCCTACGAGATTTTTTGGTCAAGGAGTGATGTCATCGCCAATGAGCGACTTTCCGCTCTCAGAACTCAGATGTACGGGCTTTTCATGCAGATTGAACATGAGCGAAACTGAGCGAGTAGTCTCGCTCACCGCGTAGGCAGCAAAGCCACCCATAAGTCAACGCGACCACAGACTTGACATTCCCTTGACGTTATCTTGCCTGCGCCTGGGTACTATCTTTGTATGTCCCTGCCCGCTCAAACAAGCGGTGAAAGAGAAAAACTATGACGATGACCGCCCCCAACTTCCGTGAGGAGTCTCCTGAAGCACACGAATACGCCCCTGGCCCGCTCAGCCCGGACGAACTGCGAAAGATCAACGCCTATTGGAGCGCGGCCAACTATCTGTCCATCGGGCAGATCTATCTTCTGGACAACCCGCTGCTCAAAGAGCCGCTGAAGCAGGAACACGTCAAGCCGCGCCTGCTGGGGCACTGGGGGACGACGCCGGGCCTGAACTTCCTGTACGCCCACTTTAACCGTGTCATCAAGCGCGATGGGCTGAGCGTCTTGTACGTCGCCGGGCCGGGGCACGGCGGGCCGGGGCTGGTTGCCAACGTCTACTTAGAGGGCACTTACAGCGAGGTCTACTCAGACATCACGCAGGACGAGGCCGGCATGAAGCGGCTGTTCCGGCAATTCTCGTTTCCCGGCGGCATCCCATCCCACGCCGCGCCGCAGACGCCCGGCTCTATCCACGAGGGCGGCGAGTTGGGCTACTCGCTCTCCCACGCCTACGGCGCGGCGTTTGACAACCCTGACCTGGTCGTCTGCTGCGTGATCGGCGACGGCGAGGCCGAGACCGGGCCGCTGGCGACGAGCTGGCACTCTAACAAGTTCTTAAACGCTAAACGAGACGGGGCCGTCATCCCCATCCTGCATTTGAACGGGTACAAGATCGCCAATCCGACGGTCCTGGCGCGTATCCCGCAGACCGAATTGGAAAGCCTTCTGATTGGCTACGGCTACAAACCGCACTTCGTCGTGGGCGACGACCCCGAGAAGATGCACCAGTTGATGGCCCAGACACTGGACACCGTGCTGGCCGAGGTGAAGGAAATCCAGAGGAACGCGCGGGAGGGCGGTGACCTGACGCGGCCCCTCTGGCCGATGATTGTCCTGCGTTCACCCAAGGGCTGGACCGGGCCGAAGTTTGTGGACGGCAAGAAGACCGAGGGCTACTGGCGCTCGCATCAGGTCCCCATCGAAAAAGTAGACACGCCGGAGCATCTGGCCCTGTTGGAAGAATGGATGCGGAGCTACAAGCCGCAAGAGGTGTTTGATGCCAGTGGCAGGCTGATCCCTGAACTCGCGGCTCTCGCGCCTGAGGGCACGAAGCGGATGGGCGCGAACCCGCACGCGAACGGCGGTCTGCTTCTGAAAGACCTCCACATGCCAAACTTCCGTGACTACGCGGTCGCCGTGGAAACTCCAGGAGTCTCAATCGCCGAGTCCACGCGCGTTTTGGGTGTCTTCCTGCGGGACGTGATGCAGCAGAACGCCGACAACGCGAACTTCCGTGTGTTTGCCCCCGACGAGTACAACTCCAACCGGCTGGGTGCCGTGCTGGACGTCACCGGCCGCGCCTGGGAGGCCGAGACGGAGCCTTATGACGACCATCTGGCCCCCGATGGGCGTGTCATGGAGATCCTCAGCGAACATACGATTGAAGGCTGGCTAGAGGGGTATCTGCTGACCGGGCGGCACGGCTTCTTCTCGTGCTATGAGGCCTTCATTCACATCGTAGACTCGATGTTCGGCCAGCACGCCAAGTGGCTGGAAACGAGCTGTAAGCTGCCCTGGCGGCGGCCCATCGCGAGCCTCAACTACCTGCTGACGTCACACGTATGGCGGCAGGATCATAACGGATTCTCGCACCAGGACCCCGGCTTCATTGACGTCGTGATGAACAAAAAGCCCGAAATCGTCCGCGTCTACCTGCCGCCGGACGCCAACTGCCTCCTCTCCGTGGCCGACCACTGCCTGCGGTCCCGGAACTACGTCAACGTGATCGTTGCCGGCAAGCAGCCCGAATTGCAGTACCTGGACATGGACGCGGCCGTCAAGCACTGCACGGTGGGCGTCGGTATCTGGGACTGGGCGAGCAACGACCAGGGCTGTGAGCCGGACGTGGTCATGGCCTGCGCGGGCGACGTGCCGACGCTGGAAACGCTGGCCGCCGTGGACATCCTGCGCCAGCACCTGCCCGACCTGAAGGTCCGCGTGGTGAACGTCGTGGACGTGATGACGCTGATGCCGCATTCGGAACACCCACACGGGCTGAACGACGGCGATTTCGACTCGATCTTCACCCCGAACAAGCCGGTCATCTTCGCCTACCATGGCTACCCGTACTTGATCCACCGCCTGACCTACCGCCGCACGAACCACGATAACTTCCACGTGCGCGGCTACAAGGAGAACGGCACCACGACGACGCCGTTTGACATGGTTGTCCTAAACGATTTGGACCGCTTTCACCTCGCCACCGACGTCATAGACCGTGTGCCGTCGCTGGGCTACCGGGCCGCCTACCTTAAGCAGATGCTCCGCGACAAGCTGACCGAGCATCACCTGTACGTGCGTGAGCATGGAGACGATATGCCCGAAGTGCGCGACTGGTCCTGGACCCATGCGCCCAAGGTGGGACATGCGCCGAAGACTGAGGATGATAACTAGAGAACTGACGTTACGCAGCAGCCTTCTAGGAGGCAGGAGCGAGGGGATAAATCCCTCTCGCTGAATACACGCCCTCCGGGCGAGGCTTACCGGTAATCAGGGTCATTTCCCGCCCGGAGGGCGCTCGCTCAGCGAGAGGGATTTATCCCCTCGCTCTCTATCCCCCTACGCGCACTGGCGGCGGGGCGGGTGCCTGGAAATGGGTGAACGGGTGTAGGGGCGCTGCTTGCCGCGCCCTCCTTCCTCACCCGCCTTCTTTCCTGTTCGCTCGTCAAACTCGCCAGAAAGGCACCCCATGAACGTCCTCGCCCTGAACGCAGGCAGTTCCAGCCTCAAGTTCCGCCTGTTCCGGGTGACGGACGACACCGAGGAAGTCCTGACCGGCGGCAGCCTGGAGCGGGCCGACGCCGGTTCACTCCTGCCCGCCGCTCAGGAAGCTATCGCGCAGTGCCGGCCGCTAGGAATAGATGCCGTGGGGCACCGCCTGGTCCATGGTGGGCCGGACTTCACGGAACCGACCCAAGTCAGCCCAGACGTTTTAGAAGCCCTGCGCGGTCTGCGCGACTTAGACCCCCTACACAACCCCGGCGAGGTTGCGCTGATCGAAGAAGCGCAGAGGCTCCTGCCGGGCGCGCCGTCTGTGGCTGTTTTTGACACAGCTTTTCACCGCACCCTGCCCGAAGTCGCCTGGCGATACGCCCTGCCGACGGAACTGTCCGACCGGCTCCACCTGCGTCGGTATGGCTTCCATGGTATCTCGCACAAATATGTATCGAGGGGACTGCTCGAATGCCTGGGGCGCGGGCCGGAGGGGACGCGGCTCATCACCTGTCACCTAGGTAGCGGCGCGAGTGTCTGCGCCCTGCGGGACGGGCTGAGCGTAGAGACTAGTATGGGGCTGACGCCCTTGGAGGGCCTGGTCATGGGAAGCCGTTCGGGCGACGTGGACCCTGGCTTGCTCCTCTATCTGATGCGGACGCAGGGCATGACGGTGGAGGAGGTAGACACTCTGCTGAACTATGACAGCGGACTGAAAGGCTTGGCTGGGAAGGGCGACGTGCGTGATCTTGAGCAAGACGCTGGGGCCGGGGAGGGGCGTGCTGAGTTGGCGCTGGAGATCTTCGCCTACCGCGTTCGCAAGTACCTAGGCGCGTACGCGGCGGCTTTAGGCGGGCTGGATGCGGTCGCCTTCACTGGCGGCATTGGCGAACACTCCGCTGACATGCGTGGCCGCATCTGCCGCGGGCTGGACTTCTTGGGCCTTTGGCTGAACGATGCGCGTAACGCGGCGGCGGGGAATGACGCCGCACTCATCAGCACCGACGGCAGTCCTGTTGCTGTCTGGGTCATCCCCACGGACGAGGAGCGGCAGATCGCCCGTGAGGTCGCTGCCCTTCTTGCTTGACGAGATGGGTAAAATCTGTGGCATGACTCTCGACTTGAGCACTCCCCTTCTCAGCATCAACGGCGCTACGGTCGTCCAGAACGGCCATCGCCTGCTGGACGACCTGAGCCTCACCATCGCGCCGGGCGAACATACGGCCATCCTCGGGCCAAATGGGTCCGGCAAGTCGTCGCTCATCAAACTCATCACCCGCCAGCATTATCCCCTCGCCCGGCCTGATGGCCGGCCCATCGTCTCGATCTTTGGGCGTGACCGCTGGAACGTCTCGGAACTGCGAACACTGCTCGGCATCGTGTCGGCCGATCTGCACTCGGCATTTGTCGGCGCGGGCGGCCTGCTTGGGCTGGATGCGGTCTTGTCGGGCTTCTTCGCCTCCCAGGGTTTGGCCCAGCATCATGACGTCACGGAAGCCATGCGGGACCGAGCCGGTGAGGCTCTGGAACTAATGGAGGCGTCCCATTTGGCGGGCAAGCCACTGGATTGGATGTCCACGGGGGAGGCGCGTCGCATCTTGATCGCGCGGGCCTTAGTCCCCGACCCCAGAGCCTTACTGCTGGACGAGCCGACGACGGGCCTGGACCTGGTCGCAACGCGGCGCTTTTCCGAGACGCTGCGCCGCATCGCGGGGCAGGGGAAGACGCTGATCCTCATAACACATCATGTGGATGAGGTCCTCCCCGAAGTGGAGCGGGTTATACTCACATGCAATGGGAAGACGTTCCTGGACGGTCCTAAGCGGGATGTCTTGACGTCCGCCAATCTCAGCAGGCTGTACGATGCGCCGGTGCTGGTGAGGGAAGCCGGAGGCTACTACAGCGCCGACGTCGGGTACAATGGCGGCTTATGAACGGCATACTCAACGTAGACAAGCCCGCAGGCATGACGTCCCATGATGTCGTCGCCCGCGTCCGGCGCTTGGCCCGGATCAAGCGGGTCGGCCATGCAGGGACGCTGGACCCAGACGCGACCGGCGTTCTGTTGGTCTGTTTGGGGCAGGCGACGCGGCTCTCGGACTATCTGGCGGACGAGGGCAAGGAATACTGGGCTGTGCTGGCACTGGGCGCGACGACCACGACCGAAGATGCCTCCGGCGAGGTGCTGACGCGGCTTGACGCAAGCCATGTGACCGAGCAGGACTTGGCCGCCGTCCTGCCGCGCTTCCTCGGTGACGTGTCGCAGATCCCGCCAATGGTGTCCGCTGTGCACCACAACGGGCGGCGGCTGTACGAGTTGGCCCGTGAGGGCATCACTGTCGAGCGGGCGGCTCGGACGATCCGCATTGACGATATCCAACTGCTGGACTTTACGCCGGGCGAAGCCGCCCAGGCCACCCTGGATGTCGCCTGCGGCAAGGGTACCTACATCAGAACTCTGTGCGCCGACCTGGGTGCGGCGATTGGGGTGGGGGGGCACATGGCGAGGCTGAGGCGGACGCGGGTCGGCGCGTTCGGTGTGGAGGGTGCCATGCCGCTAGACCGACTGACCGAGGAGAACCTGCCCAGCCTGCTCGTGTCCCCATCACAGGCACTCTCGCGCTTCCCAGCGCAGACCGTTACGGACGATATGGGCGTGGACGCTGTGCGGCATGGGCGGGCAACACCCTCCGATTTACCGCCTGAAACCGTAGTCCGAATCGTGAGCGTTGGAGGCGAGCTTTTGGCCCTAGGCCGGGCGGATGGGGAACGCCTCCACCCGTTCAAGGTGTTCCCATCATAGCCATGCGTACAGTGTATCCACTCCAAGACTCGGGCGAGGCGCTGCGAGACACGGCCGTCGCCATTGGCGTGTTCGACGGTGTCCATCGGGGCCATCAGGAGATTCTGCACCAGACCGTTCGCGAGGCCCGGTCACAGGGGCTGACGCCGGCCGTCCTGACGTTTGACATCCATCCTTCTGAACTGTTCGCGCCGAATGCCTCGCCCTCCTATGTGGCCTCTTTAGAGCGAAGGGCGCGTCTCATCGAGCGGTACGGCGGTGGGATCGAGGCTGTCGGCATCGCCCGGTTTGACCGTGCGTTCGCCGCCCTATCCCCAGAAGCTTTCGTCGCCGACGTCTTGAAAGCCAAACTGGGGGCGCGGCATGTGCTGGTCGGCGCGGACTTCTGCTACGGCCAGGGCCGGGCCGGGACCGTCACGACTTTGCTAGGGGCGGGCGCACGGAGCGGCTTTGCCGTCACAGTCGTGCCGCCGGTTTTGATTGACAGCGAGCGCGTCAGCAGTACGCAGATACGCGGCCTGGTGGGCGAGGGTGATCTGCCTGCCGCGCGGGGCCTGCTCGGACACTCGTTCGTCCTGGAAGGCACGGTTGTGACCGGCAAGCAATTGGGACGGACGCTGGGCTACCCGACCGCTAATGTATCGCCGCTCGGCCCGCGTTTGCTCGTGCCCGGCGATGGAATCTACGCGGCCTACGCCCTGCTGGCCGACGGCCGCGCGGTCCGATCCGCCGTTAGCGTCGGCACCAACCCGACCACGGACACGGACGGCGGACGGAAAATTGAGGCCTATCTGATGGACGGGTTCGCTGAAGACTTGTACGGCCAGCGACTATCGCTCGACTTCCACGAAAAGATCCGAGACACGCAGAAGTTCGACGGCTTGGACGTGCTGATGGCGCAAATGGCGCGGGACGTGGAACAGATCGCCTCTATTCTCTAGAGGA
>JAYTRQ010000812.1:0-2604 GCA_043746125.1 Armatimonadota bacterium
TAGCCTGTGAAAATCCTGCAAGGCCGTGGAATGATCCGGAGGCACACAGCCCCCTTCTTCAAAACCCCGATCCAATAATCCTGAGCCTGCGGAGAAAGCTGAAGATCGTTTTCATAGCCCCATTCTAAAGACCGCGCCCTTCCATGGGGTCTCGGCCCGATCTCTCTGGGGCTTTTTCCTCGTCATCCTCCCCGGGGTCCTGGGCTTATCGCTGACCGGCGCAAGAAGGCCGCCGCGCGCTCCTGATCCTAAAGACGACAACGGCCCCACCTCCCATCAGGGAAGCGGGGCCTTTTCACATCAGGCTTGGAGCGAAGTCAGGGGGGCGCCAGACCATCTGGAGGGTGAGAACGTCGCCGCCGAGCGGCACGAAGCCCAGGCGGGTGTAGAGGCGGCGGGCGGGATTATCGGTACGGACATGGAGCAAGACAGCGCGCTCCGCCGCCCCCGCCTCGGCCAGCAGGGCGCACAGGAGCGCGGTCCCCTGGCCCCGCCCGCACAGATCGGGCAACAGGGCGATCTCGATCAAGTGCCACTCTGCGCCGGTCCGATCCACGGAAAGGCGCCCGGTGGGCAGGGCGCCATTGAGGAGGACATCGAAGTCGGCGCCGGGGAACACGCGGCGGTAGTGCAGGCGCTGGGCGTCGAACTGCTGGCGCAGGAAGGCCGCCTTGAGGGCGTCGTCCCACGGCAGGACCGCCAGCTCCGAGGCGCGGGTGTGGGCGTACAACGCGCGCAGGAACGGCTCGTCGACCTCAGTCTCGGGCCGCCGGGTCAGGGGGGTGCTCACGCCGGGGCGACCACGAGCACGAGATGGTCGAAGCCGACAGACCCGCCGCCGGGCGCCGTCAGCAGGGCACTGTCCCGAAGAGAGGAGCCAGTCCAGTCCGTCCCAGCGGGCGCGAACAGGTAGGTCCCTGCGCGCAGGGCAAGCCCGCCCATAAGCCCGCCGGCAGGCCCGCCCAGGCGGAAGTCTTCCCGCCGACCCGCCCCATGCTCGACGCACAAGCGCAGACCCGCAGCCGGGTGGACAGGCAGGATGAACGCGCTGCCCCGCCCGCCCGCGCCGGGCGAGGCCGCCCAGGCGGTGAACGGCGTCCAGCACGTCCGCATGCCGTCCGCGACCGGGAAGAAGACCGTCAAGGCATGCAGGGCGGGCGGCCCGCCCGCCGGGTGGGAGTGCAGGGTGATCCGGGCACTTCCGCCCAGCGCGGCGGCATCCTCGCGCATCAAGGCCGGGTCCAGGAGCCGGACGCCGTCCCAGAAGGCGAGCGCGAGTGGGACGTCTTTCTTGGCAGCGGCGCGCGCCGGCAGGCCCAGAGCGAGGGCTCCCGCCGCCCCGGCTGCGGCGCGCAGCAGGGCGCGACGGGTGAATCGGTCGGTCTTCAAGTCGGTCACGGTGTCCTCCTAGGAGCGCGCGGGGAAGACGCCCTGGAGGGCGATGATGAAGTTGAGCGTCAGGTACGGCTGCATGTTGTTGTGCGCCGTCCCGCCGCCCGCCGGGCGGATCGCGCTGGCGTCGAGCGTGACCGACGTAGTGACCGCGCCGGCCTTGTAAAGATTGCTGGGGTGGCGCGCGCTGCCTGGCGGGATGCCCAGGGCGACGGCGCTGGAGGGGACGCCCGTCGTGGCCGTGATCGTGCTACCTTGCAGGGTGTGGCTGTGGAGCGGCATCTGGGACGCTGACAGCGCCACCGCCGCCACCCCGCCCGTCTCGCCCAGAACGCGCGGCGACAGGCCCGGCCCCGACCCAGCGTTCATCGGGACGCTGCCTTGCAGGTTAGGCAGGGCAAAATTCGTGCTCCCGTTGCCGCCGTAGGTGGTCCCCAGGAGCGAGAACAGGGCCGTGTTCTGGCTGATCGGCAGGAGCTGGCCGTTGCAGAGCGCCCAGCCACTCGGCGCGAAGTTGAAGGGGACGATGCGGATTTCTCCGACGAATGGGTCCATAGTGGTCTCCTTGCTGGAAGCGGGTCAGTTCTGAGACGGGTAGATGCCTTGAAGGGAAATGATGAAGTTGACGCACACGAACGGCATCAGGTTGCCGTGCGACTGCCCGGCCCCGACCGCGCCGGTCGCGCTCATGGCTGTGGCCGGGGCCGCGGCAGAGTAGACCGATGTCGCAGCGGCGGCGGGGACGGCGGATGGGGCGGGCGCGGCGGCCGAGGCAGCAACGCTCGAAGCGGATAGCGTGTGGGAGTGGAGCGCGTTCTGGGGGCTGTTCAGCGTCACCGACTCCGCGCCGCCGCTTTGGGCAAGAAGATAGCTGCTCGCGCCGGGGGACGCGCCCGCGTGCAGGGGGATGCGGCCCCGCAGGTCGGGCAGGGCGAAGGTGCTCACCCCATCGCCGCCGTAGTTGGTACCAAGGAGCGAGAACAGGGTCGAGTTCTGGCTGATCGGCAGGAGCTGGCCGTCGCAGAAGGCCCAGTCCTGGGGCGCGAAGGTGAAGCCGACTTGACGTATCTCGCCGATGAATGGGTCTGCCATGGGGGTCTCCTTAGTTACGGCTCGGGTAGATGCCCTGGAGGGCGATGACGAAGTTGAGAGTTAGGTACGGCTGCCGGTTCTCGTGTGGCTGCCCGATCCCAGACTGCGTCACGCTGCCAG
>JAYTRQ010000813.1:0-2602 GCA_043746125.1 Armatimonadota bacterium
TGGGCTATCAGCGCCACTCCATGCCGCACTTCCGATACATCCGGGAGAAGATCGCGTCCGGAGAGTTCGGCCAGGTGCAGTTCATCAACGCCTTGCAGCAGCAGGGGTGGGCGAAGGCCACAGCGGGATCATGGCGTCAGGACCCGGCCCTGTCCGGGGGCGGCCAAATCAACGACAGCGGCTCGCACCTTCTGGACATCGTGCTTTGGACGACCGGGCTTGCCCCCGCGTCGGTCGCCGCGTTCATGGACAACCGGGGCACGCCCGTGGACATCAACAGCGCCCTGTCCATCAAGTTTACGAACGGGGCGCAGGGGAATATCTCGGTCGTCGGGAACGCCAATGGCTGGTATGAGGACATCACGATCTGGTGCGAGAAGGGCGCGTTCTTCGTCCGCAACGCGGCCGGCTTCCAGGTCCAGTTCTGGGGCGACGAAACGCATAAGTCCGGCACGATGAGTTCTCCCGAACCCGCCGACATGCCGACCGGGTCCAACGTAGACGCCAACTTCATCCACGCGATTTTGGGCACGGAGGAGATCGCCGCCGCGCCCATCAATGGCCTGCGAACGATTGAACTGACGGAGGCCGCCTGGGAATCGGCGGCGGCCAATGGTCAGGTGACGCCGGTGAAGTGGTCGTAGTCCCTTGTTGCGCTCAAGCCCCGGCACTTCCAGTGCCGGGCCGTAGGGCATTCGCGTCCGGCCGACCAATGCTTAAACGGTGGCCCTCTTCAGGTACAATAGTCCCATTCGTGTCCGAAAGGAACCCGGTCGTTGCGCCTTGCCAGATTGATTCCCCCCGCCCTCGCCGCCCTGCTCCTCTTTTCTCCGGTTTCGAGCCGCGCCCAGACCGAAACAGTCACGCCCGCGCCGACCTCCACGGCCAGCGGGATCGGCCTCGGCACCGTCACCGAGTACACCCTGCCCAATGGGCTGCAAGTGCTGGTCGCGCCCTCCAGCGCCTCCGATCTGGTGACGATGGACGTTTGGGTTGGGGCCGGGACGCGGCGCGAGACGGCCGAAACCAACGGCGTCGCGCACTTCATGGAGCATCTGATCTTCAAGGGAACGCCTACCCGCAAGCCAGGTGACATAGACGCCGCCGTTGAAGACCTGGGTGGGTCCCTGAACGCGGCGACGTCCTACGACTGGGCGCACTTTTACGGGACGGTGGGTTCGGAAGACGCCCCGGCTGCGCTGGCCGTGCTGTCCGACGCCGTCCAGAACGCTGAGATGCGTCAGGAAGACATTGACGCCGAGAAGCCGGTCATCCTGAGCGAGATGGCCCGCGAGGCCGGCAGCGCCACGGGCCGCGTTGGGCGCACCTTCAACGTGCTCTGCTTCCCCACCCACCCTTACGGACGCCCGCTGCTCGGCACGGCTCACAATGTCTCCGAGATGCCGCGCAAGACGGTGCTGGACTTCTACCACACCTACTACGCGCCGGGCAACGCGACGCTGGTCCTGGCCGGGAAGCTGACGCCCGAAGAGGGGCTGGCCCTGGCGAAAAAGGACTTCGGCGCGTGGCCCGCCCGGCCTGTGCCGGAGGACAAGGTCCTGGCGGAAGCGCCCCAGAGCGAAATCCGGTTCCGCTCGCTGACGGCCCCCGTTCGGCGCGGCTTTTTGCAGATCGGCTGGCACGCGCCCTCCGTGCGGGACCAGCCGGATGCCTGGATCATGGACGTCCTGATGACGCTCTTGGGCCAGGGGGGCAACAACCGCCTGGAGTCGGACCTGCTCCGCAAGAAGAAGCTGGTCACGGCGATCAATACGGCCTATCTGACCCAGCGTGATCCGGGCACGATGAGTGTCTCCGCTGAGTTTAACCCCGGCGACTATGCGAACGTCCGGGATGCAATTTTAGGGGAAGTCAACACCCTGCGGGACACCCCCGTCGGGCCGGACGAACTCATCGCCGCCAAGCACGCCCTGCTGGCCTCGTACCTATTCGACACGCAGACCAACACGGGCCGGGCGGACGCGCTGGGCTTTTACAGCCGCATTGCCACCTACAAGTACGACATAGACTACGTCAGCAACTTTGAGGGCGTCACGGCCAGCCAGGTACACGCACTGGCCCTGAAATATTTGGACCCGAATGTCTACACTCTGGTCACGCTGCTGCCCGTGCCCGACCCTGTCACCGCCTCCCGGCGCTAGGAGCCTTTTCGTGCTGAGACGCCTGTTCCCCGCCCTCATTCTTGCCCTCGCGGCTTTGGCCGCCCCTGCTGTCCGGGCCTCTGATGCCCCCATCAAGACGACCCTGCCGAACGGTCTGCGCGTGATCGTCAAGTCTGAGCCGGACACGCCGCTCGTCGCCATTGACGTCTTCGTCCGGGCCGGTGCCCCGCAGGAAACGGCCGGGACGGCGGGGATCGGCGGCTTCGTCGCGCACACCCTGTTCGCCTCAACGACCGACGACACCCCCGAGACCATGACGCGGGACGTCAACGCTCTGGGCGGCAACGTCTCGGCGACGTGGCACACAGACTGGACTCAGGTCGCCGCGCTAACGGTGAAGGACAAGTTCTCGGATGCAGTCTTCCTGCTCGCTGACGCCCTCAAAAACGCCGACTTTGACCCCGCCGCCGTCGAAGACA
>JAYTRQ010000814.1:0-8158 GCA_043746125.1 Armatimonadota bacterium
TTATGAGGACGTTTCTCTCAGCCGCCTGCGATGGGGCGTTATCGGACTTCGCACGTCGCTTCACCGACTGGCACGTCGCCCATTGCCCGCGTTGCGCGGCGGCTTTGGCCGCTTTGAAGGCACTGCGGACACGCCTCAGCACACTCCTGACGCCGTCGCCGGAGGCATCTGACCGGCTGTCTGGGGCGCACTGGGCGCGCCTGGAAGCGGCCTGGTTCGAGGCGGATGGTGGAACGTAGTGACGATGCTCCCCTGCGCTGTTAACTTTGACAAACTGGCTATTCTATGACTCAGCCCCAGACCATTAAGCTGGCGGCTGAAAACCAAGGTTTTCTTGTACGACGTTGTTGCCCTTCCCTGTTTGACTTCACCCAGGAAAGGTCAGCTTAATGCTCTCCTCACGCTCTAAATCCGCCCCATGCCTTGCTCTGCTTTTTCTTCTTCTCGCCGCCGCCCTTCCCGTGAGAGCCTCGATTTGGTACGTTTCCACAACCGGTGACGATTTTAACTCGGGAGCAAGTTGGGGGCAAGCCAAGCGGCACATCGGCACAGCGCTTCGTCTCGCACATCCAAAAGATGATATTTGGGTCGCCAACGGCCGCTACAGCGAGACGCTGATACTGAAAGATGCGATCAGCCTCTACGGCGGCTTTGAGGGTACCGAGACATCTTTGACAGCCCGGCCATTGTCAGCAACGGAGACGTTGGTATCGTGGGGGGAACAGAGACAAACAGACATTCCGGGTTCGCCGGCAGTCATCAATATTTCGCCGGACGTCACCTCAAAGACGGTCTTGGAAGGATTTAAAGTCATCAACGGTGGGGTCGGCATTTACAATCTTGGCGCTCCACTCATTAGAGATTGCATCATTTACGACAACAATGGCGGCGGCATTTACAATGGCCCTTATGCCACCCTGACACTAACACACTGCACTGTCTCGCGAAACAGCTCCGGGCTGGGGGCAGGTATCTTGACACTGGGCAAGGCTTATTTAGAGAATTGCCTGATCTCAGACAATAATCCGACAACCACTATAAGTTATGACAGCTTTCGGGATGAAGAGGGTTTTATTTACTCCACGGTGACGGCGACGACGACGGGCGGCGGCGGCATTACGGTCGATGGTGGAACGTTCGGCGCATCGGGCTGCACGATTCAGAACAACCAGAGCGCGAATCATGGCGGCGGCATTTGGGCGCAAAACTCCGATATGGTCATCGACCACTGCAAAATCGTCAACAATCGCGCGTCCGATGGTGGGGGTATAGACGTGGGTCTAACCAACCGAGACGACGACAATACTACAGCTCAAAGGGTCCAGATTCAGCACTGTATCATCGCCCACAACGTGGGTGGATATGGCGGAGGCATTAGCTGTGTCGGCTCGGGCAGCAGGCGGCTCCCCGTGTTGATCCGTGACAACGTTATCTATGCCAACTCAGGCCGTGGGACTCGAGGCGGCGGTGTTTTCGCTGAGTTCAGCTATGTGCGGATCATCAACAACACCATCGCAAGCCATGGGGATCTAGATTCGAGCGGCGTGACTCTTTATGACGACCCGTCCATATTCTTAGCGAACAACATCCTCGCCTTCAACCGGACGGGAGTCACCCGTCGTGGCGATCTGGCCGCAGTCTCGCACAATAATTGTGTTTTCGGAAACACGGTCACCTCCTTTGACAACTTTGAGAAAGGCCCCAACGACTTTGTGGCCGATCCACGCCTCGCCGACCCCCCCGACGACGATTATCACATCCTCGCGGGTTCTCCTTGCATTGATGCTGGTGACCATGCCTGCGTACTCTCCGGCGACACTGACGTTGATGGGAACGTTCGGACTGGAACGGCACACGTCAGCGTGGGAGCCTACGAGTACAAGATCCGTGCGGGTTTAGCCGGCGTAAGTTTCCCGTCCCCGCGAGTTGTGGGGGGGCAGCCGATGGGCGGCAGTGTCAGCCTCACGTCCCCCGCCCCTTTCGGGGGGGTTACGGTCTCCCTCGACCTGTCGACCGGCAACGATAGCGCGACCATACCTGAGACGGTATTGGTGCCTGCCGGTGCGATAACGGCAAGCTTCGTCATTCAGACGGCGCCTGTGACAGCAAATTCTTCCGTGACGCTCGAAGCTACTTATGAGGGCATCACAAAGAATGCTGCTCTGACACTGGTTGCGGCATCCAAAGCAGCGTCTAAGCACAAAGCCCATCCCTCGAAAATCCACCATTGAGTTAGCCCGCACGTTCCACTTGAGCTGGACGCCCCGTTGGCATGGTGCGGCGGTTCGTAGGCTTGCGCCTCGCCCGCCGCCTGGTCCGATGTGGAAGGGGCGAACGAGTAGCCTCTCCACTGAGGATGACAATCGGCAGAAGCATAGCAAGAGGGCGGATAGTCATAGGAAGCCTTTTGTGCCCGATTGTACCCCCTCTCGTTGACTTTGGGGCCTGCCCGGTGCTATAATCCGGCGTTCGGCCGCCATGTATGCGGCTGCAAATTGAAGGACACCGAGCAATGGCAAACACCGTAGTCGTCGGGGCAATGTGGGGCGACGAGAGCAAGGGCAAGCTGATTGATTTTCTGGCCCATGACAAGGACGTCGTCGTCCGCTGGGGCGGTGGCTCCAACGCCGGCCACACTGTCGTCGTCCCGAACGCCCTGGGCGGCGAGGACGAGTACAAACTGCATCTGGTCCCCGCCGGCATCCTCCACCCGAACACGCTCTGCGTGGTCGCCGACGGCGTCGTGCTGGACCCCGCCTCATTCGTCGGCGAGCTGACCTACCTCAAAGGGCGCGGCGTGGCCTGCGAGAACCTCAAGATCAGTGGCAACGCCCACATCGTCCTGCCCTACCACACCCTGCTGGACGAGCTGGAAGAGAAGCGCAGAGGAAGCCGAGCGCTCGGGACGACCGGACGGGGCATCGGCCCGGCTTATGAAGACAAGGCCGCCCGCGTCGGGATACGGATGCGCGAGTTCGTGGACCCCGCCCTGTTCGCCGAGCGCTTGGCCGAAGTGCTGGAATACAAGAACGAGCTGCTGACCAAGGTGTACGGCGTCGCCCCGATGTCGGCTGAGCAGATCCTGTCCGATCTGCTGCCCCATGCCGATGCCCTGCGGCCCTACGTAGACGACACGGCCCTGCGAGTTGCGTATGCCGCCCGGTCAGGCAAGAAGGTCCTGTTTGAAGGCGCACAGGCGACCCTGCTGGACATTGACCTGGGCACCTATCCCTATGTGACGTCTTCGCACCCGTCGGCGGGCGGGGCCTGCATTGGGACCGGCCTGGGGCCAACCCAAATTGACCAGATCATCGCCGTCTCCAAGTCCTACACGACGCGCGTTGGCGCGGGGGCCTTCCCGACCGAACTGAACAACAGCCTTGGCGACCTGATCCGGGACCGGGGCGCGGAGTTTGGCACGACGACGGGCCGCCCCCGTCGGTGCGGCTGGCTGGACGGCGTCGCCCTGCACTATTCAGCCCTCGTCAACGGCCTGACCGACCTGTATCTGGGCCACATGGACGTGCTGACGGGCTTTGACGAGGTCAAGATGGCCGTGGCCTACACCCTGGACGGCCGCGAGATCGTGGACTTCCCCAGCGACCAGGGCCGCCTGTGCCGGTGCGAGCCGGTCTACAAGACCTTCGCGGGCTGGTCCGAAGACGTCAGCGAGATCCGTGACTACGCCAAGATGCCGGACAACGCGCGGCGGTTCATCGAGGCCGTGGAGGAGTACGTCGGCGTACCCATCACGACCATTTCCGTGGGTCGCCGGCGCGATCAGACCCTGTTCCGGGAGGCTTAACCCATGAGTGCCCTGGCTGAACGGCCGCTCGAAACACCGACTTTCCTAGACGACTTGACGCCCGACTCCGGCCTGGCTTTGCGGCGTTGGACGTCGGATGAGTATCGCCGCATGGCCGCTGACGGCATCCTCGGGGCTGACGAGCGTTTAGAGTTACTTGGCGGGGAGATACTCGCTGGCGACGGCCGGACGCCCCGACTGTTCGACCGCGATGAGTATTACGGCCTGGCAGAGCATGGCATCCTGGGGCCGGAAGAGCGGACGGAGCTGATCCACGGAAGGATAATCCAGTGCATGAGTCCAATGGGCCGGCCGCACAGCGTCTGCGTGACGAAGACCGCGACCGCTCTGGCCGCCGCTTTCGGAGCGGGCTTCGCAGTTGAGTCGCAGACGGCAATCCAGTTAGGGAGCGGGTTGGAGCCTCAGCCAGACGTCATAGTGTTGCCGGGGGTGCCCGACGACTACACGGACGCGCCCCGCCCTTCGGACATTCTACTACTCGTGGAAGTCTCCGACAGCACCCTGCGTTACGACCGAGGCACAAAAGCGAGGATGTACGCGGCTGAGGACGTCCCCGACTACTGGATCGTCCACCTGCGGAAACGCACCCTGGAAGTGCGCCGTCAGCCGGAGGACGGCGAATACCTGAGCCTGGACGTGTATGATGAGACTGAAAGCGTCGCGCCGCTCGCTGCGCCGAACTTCCCTGTGAGCGTCGCGAGTTTGCTACCGCTGGTACGGTCTCGGGTGGAGTAATGGACCTGAATGACCTATTGGAACAGGTGAACTCCAAAACGACGTTGCTGAGCTTCGCACGTACGCCGCCGGCGGATTTTGAAGACGAGCAGGAGAAGGAGGCGGCCAATCCGACGCCTTATCTTGGAATCGTGCAGGGTCCGAATGGCTGGTGTAATCATACCGTTGACGGACTTTTGGAACAGACGTGTGCTCGGGCGAGGGCAACGTCCATAATCACCGACAAGCCGATGGTGGCGGAACAGCCTTCCTGGCGCGATTTCGCGGAAATGCTCCTCGCGGGCAAATATTACGAGTAGGACACTAAATGCGTAAAAAGATCATTGCCGGCAACTGGAAGATGAACAAGACGGTCGGCGAGGCCCTGACACTCGTGGAAGAACTCAAGCCGCTCGTCGCCGGGCACAGCACGGTGGACGTGGTCATCTGCCCGCCCTACACGGCCCTCTATGCCGTGCACCAGGCGTTGCAAGGGACGAACGTCCGTCTGGGGGCACAGGACGTCTTTTGGAAGCCGAGCGGCGCGTACACATCGCAGATTTCGCTGCCCATGCTCGCCGACGTGGGCGTCCAGTACGTCCTGCTGGGCCATTCGGAGACGCGAGGGCGGTTCGGCGTGACCGAGCCGGACCTGACGCCCGACCTGATGCGCTCGTTCGGCGAGACCGACCACGGGGTTAATGTCAAGGCCAAGGCCGTCCTGGCGGCGGGCCTGGTCCCCATCGTCTGCATCGGTGAGACGCTGACCGAGCGGCAGAACGGGCACACGGACGCCGTCGTCCAGCACCAGGTCGCCGGTGCACTAGAGGGTATTCCAGGCTTGCAGGTAGGGTCGCAGATCATATTCGCCTATGAACCCGTCTGGGCCATCGGCACGGGCGAGACCTGTGCCGCCGATGAGGCGGACCGTGTCTGCGGCGCCGTTCGGCAGGCGGTTCAAGATGCCTACGACGCCGGAGTGGCCCAAGACATCCGCATCCAGTACGGCGGCTCCATGAAGCCGGACAACGCTCCCGATCTGCTGTCTCGACCGAACATTGACGGCGGCCTGATTGGTGGAGCCAGCTTAAAAGCCGTCGACTTCGCGGCCATCGTCGGCGCGGGCTGACCGAACGCGTTTACGCGTCTGGCAAAGGGGGCATAATGAGGCGAAAGTTTTCTGAAAACGAGGCAACACAAGTGGAAACCAAACGCATCCTCATACGCCTGTCGCTGACCGCTCTTGCGGGCGGCCTCCTCAGCTTCTGCACCGCTCCGGGCCGGGCGGGAGATCTGACATTCAACAACACGCCAGCCGGAAACATCGTTTCCCAGATGAGCAAACAGTATGGCGTGACCGTCGTGTTCCGCAGCCCGGTCAACGTCAATACGCCTCTTTCCTTTACCGTTCAGGATGCCGACACGCCGGCCGGACGCCTGGAGGCCGTTAGTGACCTCGCGAACGCCCTGGGGCTGGACTTCCAGAAAGTCTACGTGGTCAGCAAGGCCGATTCGGGAGCTGCCGTCCCTGAAGTCAAAGTGGACAGTAATGGGTACATCGTCTTCCCCTCCATGAAAGTGCCGGTGCGGGAGGCGATCCAGACGGTCGCCGCCGTAGATGGTGCAATCGCGCAGGTGAGCGGAGCCGTGACCGGCGACGTCATCCTGCCCGAGCGGCGCATGAGCGCGTCGGCCGCAGCGAACCTGATCGCAAAGCAGACAGGGACCGGCTGGAAAGCATACTACGGCATGTTCAAGCGTGGGCAAGGGCCGGCGCGTCTGGAAGGCTCCGTCGTGGACCGGACGAATGGCGGACAGGCGATCATGGAACTGCCTCTGGTGACCTTCCGCAATGCGATCTCGACGCCGGCGCCTCTCAGCACCATTGTCACGACTTTGCCCGACGAAAGGTACACCGGTCCGGGAATGGACGTGACGACGGTGCCAAACAATTCTGCCTTCACTTATCCTGGTTTCGGGGCGTTTGGCGGCTCGCCTTATGGTGACAATCCCTACGGCTACAACCCGTATGGGTATGGCAGCCCCTACGGTTACGTCAACCCGTATGCCAGCCCCTATGGCTACGTAGCGCCGAATGGCGGTTATGCCGCGCCGGGCTACGTCGTCACGCCCGGTGTGGGAGTCGTTCCGGCGGTGCCGGGCGTGAATGCCCCTACGGGCGTGGTCGCCCCCGGCGTTGGGGTGACGACTGTGCCTGACACGGGCGCCACAATCTTCCCCTGACCTATGGCACATCTACGCGCCGAACACCTAATTCGTGACATCCCGGACTTCCCAAAGTCCGGGATTTTGTTCAAGGACGTCACGCCCGTTCTGGCGAACGCGGCTGCCTACCAGGAAGTAATAGACGCTCTGGTAGAGGCGGCCGAGGCGCACGGCCCCGACGTCGTTCTAGGGATTGAGGCACGCGGCTTTCTGTTCGGCGCACCCGTCGCGCTCGCTCTGGGGGTCGGCTTTATACCTGCCCGCAAGGCCGGCAAACTTCCCCATGATACGCTTCAAGAAGAGTACGCGCTGGAATACGGCACGGCCGCCGTCGAAGTGCATCAGGATGCCGTTCAGCCGGGCCAGCGCGTCCTGATCGTGGATGACCTACTCGCTACGGGGGGAACGGCGCTGGCGGCGGCCAAACTCGTCGAGCGCTTGGGAGGAGTCGTCGTCGGCCTCAGTTTTCTGATTGAACTCGGCTCTCTCGGCGGTCGGCAGGCGCTGTCACGCTATGAGGTTCAGGCATTGCTGACGTATTAGCTGGCGCTTCCAATCTCGCGTGCAGGCCCGCCAGCGACGTTACTGCCAGCACGGCAAGGACGTAGCGTAAGGCAAGGGTGGGGATCTCCCCGGAGAGAGTGGGCAGGAGGCGGGAAAGGCCACCGCCGGCCAATGCAAAGAGGAGCGGCATGAGGGGCAAAAGCATCCCCGTCGGTGTCGTTAGCTTCAACAGAGAGGCCTCGGCGAAGTAGATGATGGCCCAAAGGGCGACCGGCAGCCACCGCGCCCGGCGCATCGGCTCATTCCATTCGGCGCAAAGCGGCAGCAGGAACCAGGCCAGGAGGGCGGCCGCAGGGGCCGAAAGCCAGAGCCATGGGCCGCCATGGAACCCTACGATGGGAATGGTGAGGGCCTCGTGGCTGAACGTGAACCGGGCTGCCAGTCCTACCGCAAGGATGCCGAAGAGGAGGGCTGCGCCGATCAGTGCCCGCTTTCGGTGCTGGGCAAAGGCCAGTCCCAGCAGCAGCAGTCCCAGCAGCAGACCGTCTGACCGGACGAGCGCGGCGAAGGCGGCGAGGGAGAGCGCGGCCAGCGATGATCCGGCGATGAGCGCGAACAGGGCCGCGACCGTCAGCAGGGCAAACGGTGCGCTCTGCGGGGAATACGCGGCGGCGTGGAGAAACGGCAGGCTGGTCGCGGCCAGCAGGGCGCCCCCGACGCCCGCCGCCCGGTCCCGCGCCCGCCACCCCAGTAGGTACAGCCCGGCGACCGTGCCTCCCGCTGAGAGCGTCCCCACCCATTGACCTGGCGGGCGGCTGGACGTCCAATACGTCATGGCTACGGAGAGGGCCGCCAGAGCGACCATCCAGACAGCGTCGAGTGATTGAA
>JAYTRQ010000815.1:0-2587 GCA_043746125.1 Armatimonadota bacterium
CCGATACGGTATCAGAGGGCCGTACCTGGTGGCGTTCGGCAGTCTCAGCGGCAACAAGAACATCCCCCGCCTGATCCGCGCCTTCGCGCTCATCCAGTCCCAGGTGCCGCACACGCTGGTTCTGGTCGGCCATGTGGCTCCGGGGGCAGACCTCCTGGCGGAGATCGAGGCGCTGGGCGTCGGCGACCGCATCAAGATTACGGGGTATGTGCCGGATGCCGACGTCATGCCGCTGCTGGAACACGCGGACTTGTTCGCCTTCCCATCACTCTACGAGGGATTCGGGCTGCCGGTCCTGGAAGCGCAAAAGGCGGGCGTCGCCGTCGCCTGCTCCACGGCGGCCTCGCTGCCGGAGGTGGCCGGGGAGGGAGCCGCCCTGTTCGATCCTCTTTCCATGGACGACATGGCGCGGGTCTTGCTCGAATGCCTCTCCGATCCCGTCCGGCGCGCGGCCCTGATCGAGAAGGGCCGGGCGAACGTCGCCCTGTTCTCCTGGGAGCGAACCGCCCGTGCGACACTGGCAGTGTATCGGAAAGCCTGCCGCCAGGACTTGGAAGGCCTCCCTGAAGAGTAGGCGTGATGAGCGGATGCGGTGGGGCTTCCCGTCCCTCAGCCGCCAGCCTGACCCCGGCCTGGGAAATTATTGGGTCTTATGGAGCACAGAGGGCGCTTTTCGGGTATAAAGAAGGTTAAGCTCAACGGGGGCAAACAAACCCTATGACCCCGCCCCATTCCCGCCTCCCCGCACCCACGCATCGGCCGACGTCGGCCGGTGTCCGCCTCGGGCAGGCGCGTCCGGCGCGGGGCGCAGGGATAGAACACTTATGCGGATTCTTTTTCTGACGATGTATTACCAGCCGGACACGGCGGCGACCGGCATTCTGATGGCCGAACTGGCCGAGGAGCTGGCGGAGCAGGGGCACGACGTCCGTGTCGTCACGAGCATGCCGCACTACTCCACGAACTCCATCTGGAAGGAGTACCGGGGCAAGTTCTGGACGCGCGAGTGGCAGGGCAAGATCCTGGTGCAGCGCGTCTGGTCACACGTCCCCGTCAACAAAGACAAACTGCTGCCGCGCTTTTTTTCTTACCTCTCGTTCACGCTTCTGTCGGCCATTGCGGGCCTGCTGATGCGCCGGCCGGATATCATCGTGACTCCCTCCCCCTCCCCGCCGCTGACCAACGGCGTGTCGGCCTATCTGCTCGGGAAGCTGCGGGGCATCCCGTTCGTCACCAACATCCAGGACATCTACCCCGACGTTGCCATCCGCATGGGCGTGATGAAAAATCCCAGCGCGATCGCCGGCTACAAGCGGCTGGAGAGGTTCGTCTACGCCCACTCCTGCGCCATCACGGTCATCTCCGAGGGCTTCCGGCGCAACCTCACCGCGAAGGGCGTCCCGGCGGACAAGATCAGCGTCATCCCGAACTTCATTGACACCAACTTTATCACCCCCTACCCACGCCGGAACGCGTTCAGCCGGGAACAGGGCTGGGACGACCGGTTCGTCGCCCTGTTCGCGGGCAACGTCGGCATGTCGCAGGGCCTGGACACCGTCCTGAACGCCGCCGACCGGCTCCGGGACATCCCCGATCTCCTATTCGCGATCAGCGGTAACGGCGCCTCCAAGCCTGCCCTGATCGCCCAGGTGGAGAGGATGGGACTGACCAACGTCCAGTTCCTGCCCTATCAGCCCTATGACCGCGTGCCTGAACTCTACTCCGCCGCCGATTTGGGATTGATCCCCCTGCGGCGCGGCTTCACCAACGACTCGGTGCCGAGCAAGTTGTTCACCATCATGGGGGTCGCTCGCCCCATGATCGCCGGCGTGGACGCTCACTCGGAGACAGCGGACGTGATCGCCGAGGCCCGCTGCGGCCTGTGCGTCGAGCCGGAGGACCCGGATGCCCTCGCCGATGCTATCCGAACCTTGTACGCGGACCGCCCCCGCGCGGCCGAGATGGGCCGCTGCGGGCGCCTGCATGTAGAAGCGCACTTCACGCGCACCAGCGTCGCCCACGCCTACGAAGCCGTCTTCGCCCGCCTCCTGCCCGACGCGAAGCCTCCCGTCCCCACCGCCCCCAGTCGGGGCGCCGCGCGGCTCTAATCCCTCAAAGACTGTATAAGAATACGCCGGGCGATTAAAATCGCAGCAACAAGGACACAAAGCCCACCTCTGCGGACTAAGATTTTCAGATCCTAACCTGCGGAGGCAGGTTTCGTGCCCTTGTTGCTGCGGTTTCAACCGCCGGTCTCCAGTTTTGCAGATTCTACGGGCTTTGTTGCATAAATCGGCGACACCCACTCGGCGACGCGCGACTAGCATTTCCAGTGCCGGTCTATTCGGAGAAAGTGCCTCCGGCCCTGGAGATCTCGTAGCCCCGGAGGGGCTTTCTCCGAGTAGACCGGTGTTTTAACACCGGGTTCACTTAGCCTGACTTAGCCTGACATGTGAACGGCCCGGCCCTCGTAAGAGAGCCAGGCCATTCGTGTCGTTCACCCTTCCAGGCTTCTACTGGTACGGCGTTAGGACAGTGCTCCCCGTCTGCACCCCGGCCGCCGTCAGCGTCTGAAGCACCCCGCTCC
>JAYTRQ010000816.1:0-2582 GCA_043746125.1 Armatimonadota bacterium
TCCGTCTGGCCCGAGTAGCCGTCTATGCCCCACTGCCCGACTTTCTTGCCGTTGGCCCAGTAGGGTGAGATGGTCGCGTAGATGCCCTCTTTCTTCAGCGCCGCGATCATGCGCCAGATGCCGTCTATCTCCTTCTCGTTGACGTGCGTGATCGGCCCGCCGTCATCCCCGGCGATCTGGGTGTGCAGGCGGACCATGTTGACGCCGAGCCTGGCGAGGAACCGGGCGTTCTTTGCCATGTCCTCGGGCGTCCCCCGGTAGTTGTCGTCGCCGCAGGCCCAGAAGCGGACCGGCTTGCCATTCCCCAGCACGAACGAGCTGCCGTCCGGCGACAGGCGGACGAACCCGGACTCGCCCGCCGTCTTCTCATTCAAATAGCGCAAATCCAAGACCGCGCCGGGCCGTGTATTGTCCGGGTAGGAGAAGGCCCACGTGCCTTTCTCCTGCCCTTCTTGGGCATGGGCGGGCAGGGCGACAGCGATTCCGAACAGGGCGGCCGAGGCCAGCCGCCGAAGAAAGCGTTTGTAAGAGCGTTTCGAGTGGTTCATGGAACCATTATACAGGACGTGGGGCGCTTTGGGAAGGGGTTTTCTGAGCAGTGGGGAAATCGAACATTAGGCACTAACGTCACGCAGAAGCCCCCCAGCGCGAGGGGAGAGGAGCGAGGGGATAAATCCCTCTCGCTGAATAGGCGTCCGTCGGACGAGGCTTGCCCATAAATAGGGTCATTCACCGCCCGAAGGGCGATCACCCAGCGAGAGGGATTTATCCCCTCGCACACTCGAACACCTTGCGTGACATCAGTCAGCTAGCAAGGGGGCGTGTACGGCCTCGTAGGGGCAGGCACGGGGGCCTGCCCTGCTAATTCGCCGCGTGCCGGAGGATGATCCGCCGCGTCTCCGGTGCCGTATTTGCGGTCCAGGCCGGGACGTCGAAGGCGACGGTCTCGCTGCCCGCCGTCAGCCGGTGAGGCCCGGCTTCCAGGCCGTCCAGCCGCAGGTCGCCCGCGCTGTCCGACGTCAGCGCCTTGGGCCATATCCCGCCCGTTAGGGGTCCATCGGGCCGGGCGATGCCGACAGATTGCCCCGGCAGCGCCCGGCCCTTTGCGTCTTCCAGGTGGAGGATCAAGGATAGCCCTGGTGGCCCGACGTCCAGCGTCAAGTCGGAGGGTGGCCCCCCTCCGACCGTCAGCGTCTGCGTTTCCGACAGCCAGACGTCGTCCCTCGCCGCCTGCACCTGGTACGTGCCAGGCGTCAGGCCCGCCAGTTCGAACGTCCCGTCCGCCTGTGCGGTCGTTTCCACGCTCAGGGCGTCGTTCAGCGAGCCGTGCCCGTGGCACTGTGCCCGGACGCGCAGCAGCGACGATGGCTGGCCCAAAACGGGCTGACCCCCCACCGTCACCCTCCCGCGCAGGGCGAGTGCGGGCGGCAGGACCAGGCGTGCTTCTTGGCCGGGCACGTAGGGGATAATCGTCGCGCCGTTCGCGCCGGGCAGCCAGGCGGCTAAAACAGGTCCGGTCGGGTCGCCCACGTCTGACTGCGAGGGCCGCCACGGTTCGCGCCAGAAGTCCTTGAGCGTGAGGCGGCCTGTCGTGTCCGCCCACGCCATCGGCATCGGGAACGCCCTGTCTGCGGTGAACAGGCCGACCCGCGCCCCCCAGGCGGGTGTTTTCCCGTCCGGCATCAGCACCGTCCCGGTCAAAGTCACGGAGTCCCGCAGCAGAGGTGGGTCGGTCGGTTCCTGGACGGTCAGGGCGGCCCGGACGACGTGGCCCGGCTCCACCGTGACCGTCGTTGTGCCCACCGGCTGATTGCCTGGAGCCGGCTGGAGAACCCGTCGGAACAGGTAAAAGGTCCGGGGACCGGCGGGGAGCGGCCCGACCAGGGATTCGCCGGTCTTAGGATCGAGCCGGGCCTGCACGAAACCCTGATCTGAGGGCAGTCGCCCGTCAAAGAAGTAGTCCCCTGCTGCCCCGGAGATGCCGGCGAAGTGCAGGCGCAGGTAGCCCAGCCGCTGCGTGCGGAACGTGACGTCGGTGTCCGTGCCGACCCGGACCGCGACGGTCTGCGGCAGGGGCTGATCGGCCTCCACCCGCAGGGCGGCGTCGGAGGGAAGCGGGCCGCCCACCTGGTTCAGCGGCGTCCGCGCCGGCCTCCCGGCAAAGTGGGCCGTGAGCGTGTACAGCCCCGCCGGCATATCCGAGAAGACGACCCGGCCGAGCGCATCCGCCGAGGCCGCGTACTGGTCATTCCGGTACTGGACCGTGGCGGAAACCGTGCCGCGCTGAGGCCGCCCCTGTTCGTCTTCCAGGCGGACGCGGAGGCTAGACGGCCCCATCCGCCGGGTGGGGATGACGAAAGGCGGGTGCGCGGCCGTCACCGAGGAGGCGGCAGCCAGCGCCGTGCCTTCGTTGAACGGCCCCGACAGCGCGTTGCCGTCTAAGGGGGCGGCATCGGGCGTATCCCGGAAACGCGCCGTCACCCGGAACAGGCCGGGCGCGAAGAAGTCGCCCCGCATATTGCCTGCCCCGTCCGGAGTCAGCGAGAGGCTGCCATACTGCTCCCAGATCTTCGCGGTCGTCA
>JAYTRQ010000817.1:0-8116 GCA_043746125.1 Armatimonadota bacterium
CGCACCGACATATCGCCCATGTTCTGCGACGTCAGGTCAAAGCCTAATTGTGCGCCGGTGCGGCGGGACCAGGCGGCGATCTCTGGGGTTTTGGCAAGAATTGCCTCCATCTTTCGGCAGTCTGCGTCGGTCTCGGTCAGGGACGTTCCTGCGGGCAGTTGGTAGTCCAGGACAAAGCCACCTTCGTCAAACTCCGGGAAAAAGCCCGTTTCGACTTTGCCGAACAGCCAGTACGCTCCCAACGCGACCGGAATGACGGCCAGCAGGACGGCCCAACGGAAGCGCAGGCAGCCCGCGAGAACGCGCCCGTAGCCGTGCGCGACGTGGTCGAATAGGCCGGGGAAGAACGCGAAGAAGTGGGCCACCCGCCCCTGCGGCTTGGACACGCGCTGCGGTAGCAGGAACTCGGCCAGCAGCGGGGTTAGGAACAGGGCCATGACGAGCGAAACGCCCAGCGTGGCGATCATCACCAGGGCCAGCGGCCCGAAGAACTGGCCCGTGACGCCACTGAGAAACGTCAGCGGCAGGAACGCGGCCATCGTCGTCAGCGACGACCCGATCATGGCGGGCGTGATGGCCTTCAGGCCCTCAGCGATGGCGTCTCGCTTGGGCCGTCCCGACTCCAGGGAGTGAAACATATTCTCAACGACGACGATGCCGTCGTCAATGACCAGGCCCAGGGCGATGGCGAGGGCGCCCAGGGTCATAATATTCATCGTCTGCCCCAGCGCCTTCATCAGCCCAAACGTGATGAGCAGGGTGACCGGCAGGATCAGCAGGACCACGGCCGCCGTTCGCAGGTTGCCCAGAAACAGCATCAGGACGACCAGGGCCAGCAGTCCCCCGACCACGATGGCCTCGACGACGCTGGCCTGCGCCTCCTGCGAGATCTGGGACTGATCGTAGAACGTGCTTAAATGGACACCCGGCGGCAGGGACGTCCTGGCCTCGGCCAAGGCTTTGGCAATGCCGTCGGCAACTTGAATAGTGTTGCCGTCGGCCTGCTTGATGACGTTGAGAAGGACGGCGGGCTTCCCGTCCCCGCTGGTTTCGATCGTCCGCGGTTCGATCCCTCGTTTGACCTCCCCGACCTCCCCAATCGTCACAGGCACGTGGTTCTTGACGGCGATGGTGACGCGCGCGATGTCCGCTGAGCTTTGCAGCAGTCCGGACACTAAAACTTGGTGACGTAGATAAGACTGGTCGTAAGAGCCGACGGACGAGATGACGTTGGTCTTGCTCAGGGCGTCCTGGACGTCTTGGACGGTGACGCCGCGCGTCAGCAGGGCCGTTGGGTTGAGTTGGACGATGAAGTTCGGTGTGTCACCACCCAAAACCGAGATCTGCCGGACGCCGGTCACGCGCAGGAGGCGCGGGCGCAGGGTGTACAGAGCGATCTTCCGGAGCTGCTGTTGGGAGAGCGTGTCAGACGTCAGGCTGTAGCCCATGATGGGGAACACGGACGGGTTCAGCAGTTCGGCGCTGACCTGCGTCCCGGCCGGAAAGCCCGGCTGGGCCTGCGTGACGTTGGCCTGGACCTTCTGCAAGGCGACCTGCATGTCCGTCCCCCAAGCGAAGTTGACGTCAAGCTCATCGCCGCCGCGCTGGGTTGTAGATTTGATGTCGGCCACGCCCGGCACGCCCGCTACGGCGTTCTCCAGCGGCCGGGTGACGTTAGCCAGCACGGTTGGAATGGGGGTATCCCCGGCGTTGGCCGTGATGATGATGCGAGGCACGGTCAGGTTCGGGAAGATGGCGATGGGCAGGTGCCCCGCCGAGTAGACGCCCAAACCGCAGAGCAGGCCGATGAGCAGTAGGACGGCCTTGCGGTAGTGCCAGACGAAGCGTGAGAGACCCTCTCGCCCCACTTCTGGCCGCACTGCCCTCCGGGACGCCAGTGCATGGCTCAGTGGGGAGCCGGAGGGGAGCGATGAAGAATCCGAGGCCGGAGGTAGATGAAGGTGGGGATCCCTCCGCCCTTCCTGATCCTGCTTCTCATCCGCCCCCCATATCTCGTCCGCTTCCTGCGCCTCACCCACCGGGGAAGAGGGGAGGGGAGGGGCAGGCCCTACCCCTACGGGATGGCCTTCTTGAATCCGGCTCCCCGCCGGGTCATGCACCGGCGTCCCGGAGGGCAGTGCGGCCAGAAGTGGGGCGGGGAGTCCATTCTCTTGCGGCCTATTTTCCATTCGACACGCTCACCTTCGTGCCATCCGGCAGACCATACTGGCCCGACACAGCGACGGTTTCGCCGGGCTTCAGTCCCTGCGTGACCTCTACTTTGTCGCCCGAAGGCAGACCGACCGTGACGGGGCGGACGTGGGCCGCGCCGTCCGGGCCGATGACCACAAGTGTGGTCTTGTCCGTGCCAGGGTCTGTGAGCAAAGCAGCCTTAGGGACGAGCAGGGCGTTCAGGCGCCGGGCGACGGTAATCCGGCCCACGGCGGTCATGTCGTCCCGTAGGAGGTGGCTGGGGTTGTGGATGCGGACTTGAACGGGGATGGTTCCCGTCGCGGGGTCCATCTGTGCGCCCAGACTAGCGATGCGCCCGGAGAACGTCCGGCCCGGCAGCGACTCCGTCCCGAACTCCACGACCTGACCGCGATGTACGAACCGCAAATCGCGGCTGGGGACAGAGACCGTGAGCTGCAAATCGCGCGTGTCCACGACGGTCGCAATGGTCGCCGCCGTGTCCAGAGTCTCCCCATTGTTGGCGGTGACTGTGGCGGCGATGCCGGAGAGAGGTGAGCGCAGGGTGGCGAGGGCGATCTGCGCCCGCGCCGTGTTCAGCGCCCCCCGCGCGTTCTCCACCTGCCGCAAGGCGATGGCAATGTCCTGGCGTTTGGCCTCATCGGTCAGTGTCCCCGCTTGGGCTGCGGCAACGGCAGCCCGCTGTGCCTGGACCGTGGCATCCGCTGTGCGAACAGCGGTTTGGGCGTCATCTACGTCCTTCTGTGCCACGAGTCCGTCAGCGTAAAGCCTCCGCTGGCGGGCCAAGTTCTGCCGAATATTCGCTAAGGTCGCCTCGGAACCGGTCAGCGTTGCCCGCGCTTGGGCGATGGCCGTGCGCGTCATTTGGGCCTGGCTGAGCGCATTAATACGAGCCTGCTGCACCTGCGCGAGATTAGCCGCGACGGTCGCCTCTGCCTGTTGCTGCTGGCCCAAAAGCGTCTGCGTGGACATCTGGGCCACAATCTGCCCCTGCACGACGTGCTGGTTAAGCTGTACGTTTAGCCGGGCGAGCTTGCCCGCGAACGGCGGGCTGATGCGGGCCTCATGGTTCGGTAGGGGCGCGAGTACACCCGTCACGCGAACGGTCTGGGCCACCTCGCCTGTGGTGACGGGGACAGTACTGACGATTGGCAGCGCGTCGGGCTTGTCGGCCTTGGCGACGTCGCCCGTCTTGGCGGCGTGGTGGGCACAGCCGGTGAGGAGAAGGAGGAGGAAGAGAATGGTCCCCCCACCCCCAATAATGGGAGAGTAGGAGCAGGCACGAAAAGAAGTGGAAGGCGTGTCTTGTTCGGCCTCTTGTCTGACTCCCCCATTATTGGAGGCGGGGGGCATGCCCAGTCTTTTCATGGCGTCTCCCTCCCCAGCGCCCGGCTCAGGGTGGCCGAAGCCGCCGCAGCGTCGTAGACGGCCTGGGCGTGGGCGATGCGTGCTTGGTTCAGGGCGAGCTGGGCGTTCAGGACGTCTACGATGGGGTTGAGGCCCTCCCGGTAGCCTTCGCGTGTTTTGATAAGAGTGATCTGGGCGATGTCTACAGCGGTCTGCGTGGGCGTGATCTGGGCCAAAGATCCCTGCGCGGCGACATAGGCCGAGCTTGCCGTCAGGGCGGCCGTCTGCTGGGCCTGCAAAAGTGACGTTCGGGCGGACAGGAGCGCAGCCTGCTGTTCGGCGATCTGGGCGCGGGCCAGCCCACCATCAGAGAGCGGCACCGTGATGGAGGCCTGAATCGTGTCCAGACGGGAGAAGCCGGTCACGTCCCGGCTGCGCGTGTCTGAAGCCTGGAGCGATAGGTCCGGGACTCGGGTCAGGCGGGACGCGGCAAGGCCGGCTTCAGCCGCCCGAACGCCGGCCTCGGCTGCGCGGACGTCGGCGGAGGCCGCGACCGCTCGCCGGCGGGCTTCCGCCAGGGTCAGTGTCAAGAGCGGTGAGGCAGCGACGTCCGCGATCTCCCCCTCCGATTCCAAAGGCCGTCCGAGGAGGCTGTTCAGGGTCTGGGTGGAGACCGTGACCTGGCTTTCAGCCTGCGCCACGGCGGCCTCCGCCGTGACGGCAGGCACTTGGGCCTTCAGCACGTCTAGCTGAGGAGCGACGCCGTCTTTGTAGCGCTTGCGGGCGACTTCCAGAGCCGACTGCGCCTGAGTGGCGTTCTCGCGAGCGTTTCTGAGGAGGGCGCCCTGTTTGAGTAGGCCAAAGTAGGCCGTTTGCGCCTGTCCCGCGGCGGCAAGCTGGGCGGCGGCCAGGGCGGCTTCGGCAGCCTCCGTCTGGCTCTGCGCCTGCCGCGACAGGGCGGAGAGGCGCGGGCCGAACGGGAGGGGCACCGTGAGCGTGTTTTGCAAAGATCCGAACGTCTCCTGAGTGGGCGGCCCCTGGTAGATCGCGCCGTTGGAGACGCTGGCCGTGGAGTTAAACGTGATCTGAAACCCCCTTTGTGCCTGGGCCTGACCCGCACGGGCGCGGGCCTGGGCCAAACCCTGCGTCGCGATGGCGACGGACGGGCTGACCCCGAGCGCCAGGGTTGTCGCCTGGGAGAGCGTCAGAGCATCGCCGCCGGCAGTCTGAGCCGGCGCGGGGCCGGACCCAGCCGCCAGCAACCAGGGCATCAAAAGAAACGGGAGAATTTGTCTCATGCGGTGCGTGGCGTTTATCCTACTTGGTCGTCTTCGCGTGTGCCTTCAGAGCGGCCTTTTTATCGGCGGCAGCTTCGCTGGCCTCCTCTGCCGGTGTGGTCTTCTCGGTCGCGGTCACGCGACCCGTCGTCGAGCTGACCTCGGCTTCGTAGAGACCGGCCGTGTTCTTAACCAGTACAGCGTATTGCCAGTGTCCGTCTTCGAACTCGTACTTGGCTGAAAGCGCCTGCCCGCCGAGCTTTTTGACTGCGGCGGCCTTAGCCTGTGCGGGGCTGACGTGCGGGGCCGCGATGGCGGCGGTCGCCAGGGAGGCCAACGCAAAGCTGGCGGCGAGAACGTTCTTTGTCTGCATGATGTCTCTTTTCTGGGCAGCGCCGGCATTCTTGCCGGGCATCCCACAGACTATTCTACGCTGCCCACGTTAAAACGACATTAAACGTGGATGAGAGTTTTCTAATGGTTGGGCAGCGTTACGGTGAACACACTGCCCGCTCCCAGTTCGCTCTCGACCTGGACCGTCCCGCCATGTAACGCGGCGATGCTCTGGACGATGGACAGGCCCAGGCCGCTGCCGCCCGTGTTAGCGCGGGCCTGGTCCGCCCGGTAGAAGCGGTCGAAGACGCGCGGCAGATCATCCGGGCTGATGCCGACCCCGGTGTCGGAGACCAGAATCCGGCACTCACAGTCCGATGTTTCCACGGATACCGTCACCGACCCGCCCGGTGGCGTGTAGGCGAGGGCATTTTCGAGGAGGTTCCGCAGCATCCGCCGCAGGGCGTCGGTGTCGCCCAGCACGGTCACGTTGCCCAGCAAGGTCGCGTTGCCCTGCGACGCCCGCCGCAGGCTCAAGCCCTTGTCCGTAGCGCGGCGCATCAGCCCGTCGGTGACCTCCTCGGCCAGTGCCCCCAGCGAGACCGGGACGTGAGGCGCGGCTGGCCCTGGCGCATCGCCACGGGCGAGGAGGCTCAGGCTTTCCACGATGCGTGTCATGCGGGCTGTTTCTTCCAGGCCGCTTTCCAGCGTCTGCCGGTACTCGGACGCTGGACGCTCGCGGCTCAGGGCCAGCTCCATCTCGCCGCGCAGGATCGTCAGTGGCGTTCGCAACTCATGGGAGGCATCGGCGGTAAACCGGCGCTGGGCGGCAAAAGCCTGAGACAGTCGGGACAGCAAACGGTTCAAGGCATTCACCAGATGCCCGATCTCGTCGTCGGAGAACGCGCCCGGTACGACGAGGACGGGGCCGAGCCGGTCTGCCGTCAGGGCCTCGGCCTCTCCAACGATCCTGTCTATGGGGCGCAGGGCACGGCCCACCAGGAGCCAGCTTCCCACGCCTGAAACGAGCAGGAACAGAAGACTCGAAAGGCCCAATCCGGTCAGCAGGCGGGACAGTAGGTCCTCCATTGGGTCCCACGGTGCGGCAACCTGGAGGCTTTCTTGGGACTGAGGGACGGCTATGGTCAGGACGCGCATCTGATCTTCGTCACCCGTACCCGCAAAATATGGGCCGTGCGGTTGGGTTGGTAGGCCCAAAAGCACGCGCCCGAGGCTGGGTTGGGCTGCCAAGCTCGGTGACACGGCGACCGTCACGCCCGTATCCCGGCGGGCAAGGCGCAGTAGGAGTGGGACGGACCCGACGCCTGGCAGGGGCATGGGGGGCAGGTCCGCCCGCGCGACGACCGCCGCCAGATTGGGCCGCTCCTCTGCTTCGCCGGAGTCGGGGCCCTCCGCGGGCGTCATCTGGCGCACGATCTGAGCCGCCCCGTCCGCCAGGGCCGCGTCCGTCCCGCGCCGCAACTCCGACCGGATCAGCCCGTAGCAGAGGCCGGAAGCAAGCAGGATGATGGCCGCTACTGTTGCCAGGGACCCTGCCGTCAGCCTGAAGCGCAGGGAACGTGTCCAGGAAGGCATGAGCATTGGGGGCTTAGCCTAGCTGGTAGCCGACGTGTCGCAGGGTGCGAATCATTTTGTGCGCCTCACCCCGGTCTATCTTGGCCCGGAGGTAGCTGATATAGACGTCTATGACGTTAGACCCATGTTCAAAGTCGAAGCCCCAGACGTGTTCGGCGATCATCGCCCGCGTCACCGGACGGCGGGCGTTCCGCATCAGGTAGTCCAAGAGGGCGTACTCACGGGCGCTCAGTTCCGAGGCCCTGCCGCCGCGCGTCGCCTGGCGAGTTTGGGGGTCCAGGGTCAGATCGTTCACGGTGAGGGCGGCCGGCCCCCGCCCGCCGCGCCGACGCAGAAGGGCGCGGACGCGGGCGAGCAGCTCGTCCAGCGAGAACGGCTTGGTTAGATAGTCGTCCGCGCCCGCGTCCAGGCCGGCGACTTTGTCTTCGAGGGCATCCCGCGCCGTCACCATCAGAATGGGCGCGTCATAGCGAGCCGAGCGCAATTCCCGGCACAAGTCGAGGCCGCTCATCTTGGGCAGCAGGTGATCCAGGATGAGCAAATCGTAGTCAGCGGCTTGGGCCAGGGCCAGCCCGGCCGCGCCGTCGGCGGCGATGTCTACGGCGTAGCCCTCTTCCTCCAGGGCGCGGCGCAGGAAGGCCGCCACTTTGGCTTCGTCTTCGGTGACTAAAACGCGCATTAATCCCAGTATACCAGACTGGGTACAATAGGTGCGGAGGGGTGAGGCGATGCCGGTGGCGGAAGATGCAGGCGACCTGCCGGACTGGACGGCGGGGATCGCAGAACGAAAAATACAAGATGCGATTGACGAGGGTCTGTTCGACAACCTGCCCGGCCGGGGCCAGCCGCTGGACCTCTCGGTGAACCCGTTCGAGCCGCCCGGTATGCGGGCGGTCAACAATATCCTAAAGCAGAACAAGGTTCTGCCCACCTGGCTGCTGCTGGAACGCGAGATCGAGGCCTCGCGCGGCCTAGCCCTGGGGACGCTGTCGCGTTGGGAGGTCTCGGAGTCGGGTCTGCGGGACACGCCTGAGTACCCCAGGCTGAGGGCGTCGGCGCGGGCTGTCTACGCGAAGCACCTGAAGGAGACGAATGATTTGGTCCTGAAGTATAACCTGTCAAACCCGTTCGCGTTCCGCGCTCCGATCCCTATGCTGACCAAACGACGGCTGCAAGAGTTTGACGCCACTTATGGCTTTGACGAGGAGACAGAATGAACTGGGTCGGCTTGGAACGCGGCGTCGTGGTCGTGAGCGTCATCTTTTTAGCCCGAGTGGTGGGCCGCTTCCGAGGCTCCAAAAAGCAGACGGTGGCCCTAACCACGCCTCTGGTGGACACCGCTATTTTGGAAG
>JAYTRQ010000818.1:0-2580 GCA_043746125.1 Armatimonadota bacterium
GGGCACACGGTCAACTACCTGCGCCTGTATTCAGCCCGGTCGCCCCGCGAGTTCGACATGCAAGTCTTCAATGAAGGGGACTACCAGGGAGCGGTAGACCAGCAGATCGAAACGGAGCGCATCTCCAAAGTCCTGTACCCCTCGGACATCCAGGCGGCAGGGAAGGAGCTGCGGCTGCTGCAAGAGTATTTCTTGGTCCGCTGCGCTGTCCATGACATTGTCCGGCGCTACCGGAAAGCGCACGAGACGTGGGACGAGTTCCCGTCTCAGGTCGCCATCCAGATGAACGACACGCACCCGGCCCTATCGGTCGCTGAGCTGATGCGGGTCTTTTTGGACGATCATGGCTTGGACTGGGACAAAGCTTGGGACATTACGCGGGGGACACTGGGCTACACGAACCACACGCTTATGTCCGAGGCATTAGAAAAATGGTCGGTGGGGCTGCTGGAACACGTCCTGCCCCGGCACTTGCAGATCATCTTCGAGATCAACCGGCGCTTTTTGGAAGAGGTCTCGCAGAGGTGGCCGGGCGACGGCGGGCGTCAGATCCGTATGTCGATTATTGAAGAGGGCGACGACAAGAAGGTGCGGATGGCCCACCTCGCCATCGTCGGCAGCCACGCGGTCAATGGCGTCTCGGCCCTCCACACCGAACTCATCAAAAGCTCGCTCGTGCCGGACTTCTACCAGTTCTGGCCCGAGAAGTTTGGCAACAAGACCAACGGCGTCACGCCCCGCCGGTGGCTCTTGAAGGCCAATCCAGGCCTGGCCTCGCTGATTACGGGCGCCATCGGGGACGGCTGGATCACGGACCTAGACGAACTGCGCGGGTTAGAGCCATTCGCCGACGACAGCGGGTTCCAAAGCGAGTTCAACCGGGTTAAGCAGGCCAACAAAGCCGCCCTAGCTGAGTACGTGCAGGGGACGCAGGGGCTGACGCTGCAAACTGACTCGCTGTTCGACGTCCAGGTCAAGCGCATCCATGAGTACAAGCGGCAGTTGCTCAACATCATGCACGTGCTCCACGAGTACCTAAGTCTGACCGAGGACGGAACCGACCCGCCCGCTCCGCGCACCTACGTCTTCGCCGGCAAGGCCGCGCCGGGCTACTGGGCGGCCAAGCAAATCATCAAGCTGATTAATGCCGTGGCTTCGGTAATTAACACCGATCCCCGCGCCAAAGACAAGCTGGCCTTGGTCTTCGTCCCGGACTACCGCGTGTCGGTGGCCGAGAAGATCATCCCCGCCGCCAATCTGAGCGAGCAGATCTCGACGGCCGGCACGGAGGCGTCAGGCACCGGCAACATGAAGTTTACCATGAACGGGGCCTTGACGATCGGGACGCTGGACGGCGCGAACATCGAGATCCGCGAAGAAGTCGGCGAGGAGAATGTCTTCATCTTCGGCCTGACCTCGGACCAGATCGCGGAGATGCGCCTGCGGGGCACATACCACCCCTGGGACTACTACAGCGACCCGGCGACGAAGCGCGTTTTGGACGCCCTGAACTCAGACCGCTTCTGCCCCGGCGAGCCGGGCCTGTTCCGCTGGATCTTCGAGTCGCTTCTGCACGGCGGCGACGTCTACTTCCACCTCGCCGATCTGCCCTCCTACGTAAAGGCCCAGCACGAGGCGGCCTTGGAGTACGGCGACGCGGGCAAGTGGGCACGCAAAGCCATCCTGAACGTCGCCCGGAGCGGCAAATTTTCGAGCGACCGGACGATCAAAGAGTACGCACGGGACATCTGGGGCATCCAGAGGTACTGATTCAGAGTTAGTGACTGACGTTACGGAGCGATTCGCGAGGGGATAAATCCCTCTCGCTAGATAAGCGTCCTTCGGACGGGGCTGTCCGATGACCGTAACATCGCCTCTTGGCCCGGAGGGCCGTTATTCAGCGAGAGGGATTTATCCCCTCGCGCCTATCTTCTCGCGCTGAGGTCCGGGCGAGACGCCCACGGTTGAAGGAAAAACCATGATCAGCGGCTTCAGCGAACGTGAGGTTCAACAGGCGCTTGCTGACCATTGGCACCCAAAACCCGCTCCCACCCTGCGGTGGCTTTTCATCCTGTTCTCCTTAGAGAGTGGCGTGGAGTTCTTCGCGGTCGTAAACGAGCAGGGTGGGCGGGAGTATTCCATCAACGGTCGAGCGGTCTTCGCCGTCCATGAACATACGCCCTTCGCGCAGGCCTTCCGGGGGATGCCACCCGGAGACTTTTCAAGGTTCCAGGACACCACATATCTGAGCGTCGGCCGTTGCCCCGATATCCTGCCGAGTCCTCTAGAATGTACGGCGGCATTGGAACTCGGCGCGGCCTTGCGCGAGGAAGTTCACGGCATGGCTGCCCGCCAAGACCGGTTGGCCCTGGCTCTTCAAGAGAGGCGTGTCCGGCTTGAGGAAGACGGCGACACCGTTCGAAGAGCAAAACGGTGCCACGTCTATCTCTTTGAGCAGGGCCGTTGGATTGCGGAAGAAGACAGGGACCGTGAGCGGTCGGCCCAGACACTTTCCGACCTACGGAGTGCGCCCCTGGCCCGCCAGATCGGCGGTTTGCAGTCCTGCTACGCCTATGAGTT
>JAYTRQ010000819.1:0-2573 GCA_043746125.1 Armatimonadota bacterium
CCTTCCCCTTACTGCTGGTCAAGCAGGTCTTCACCAACAAAGACAACAGCCAGGGCTTCCTCTATCTGATCACCAGTGACTTGACGCTCGACGGCGGCCAGATCACTCGCCTCTACCAGAAACGGTGGCAGGTGGAGGAGTACCACAAGTCCCTGAAGCAGAACGCTTCCTTGGCGTGTTCGCCCACGCGCACGGTGCGGACGCAGACCAACCATCTGTTTTGCTCGCTGTGTGCCTTCGTCAAGGTGGAGGCCTTGAAGATGAAGGCTAAGTGCCACCATTTCGCGCTCAAGAACAGGCTGTATCAGGCGGCCCTGCAAGCGGCCTTCAGCCAGCTTCAGAAACTGGGACCAGAAAACCTACTGGCCCCTGCGTAACATCAGTGATTAACCGGCGTTATGCAACCATCGTTGAGGAGGTTAACCCTTCCCGCTAAGGAAAGTCGTCCTTCGATCCAAAGGGCGAAGGCAAAGTGAGTGGATAGTTATCGGATAGCCCCGTCCGAAGGACGATTATTCTCAGCGAGAGGGATTTATCCCCTCGCGCCGGGGCCGTGCCTAACGTCGGCGTAGGTAAAATGTCAAAACGAACTGGTATACTGCGTCTATGACAATGACCGAACGGATGATCTCACCACAGCCGAGCGAAGACGACCGCGACGAGTATTCGCTGCGGCCCAAGCGCCTGCGCGAGTTCATCGGGCAGCCTAAGATCAAGGAGAACCTGGGCATCTTTATGCTGGCCGCCCAGCGGCGGGGCGAGGCCCTGGACCACGTCCTGCTGCACGGGCCGCCAGGCCTGGGCAAGACCAGCCTGTCGCTCATCATCGCCAACGAGATGGGCGCGTCGCTCCGGGCGACGTCCGGCCCGGCCATTGAAAAGGCCGGCGACTTAGTCGCCATCCTGACCAATCTCGAAGCGGGCAGCGTGCTGTTCTTAGACGAGATCCACCGGCTGGCCCGGCCCGTTGAGGAGATTTTATACTCGGCGATGGAAGACTACCAGGTGGATATCGTCATTGGGCAGGGGCCGTCGGCCCGAACCGTCAAGCTGGACGTCCAGCCGTTCACCCTGGTTGGCGCGACCACACGGGCGGGCCTGCTGTCGTCCCCGCTCCGGGACCGGTTCGGCATCCAGCACACATTCGAGTTTTACTCGCCCGAAGACCTGATTGAGATCATCATGCGCTCGGCAGCGATCTTAAACGTGCCGATTGACCTGGACGGGGGAGGGGAGCTTGCCCGGCGCTCGCGCGGGACGCCCCGCATCGCAAACCGCCTGCTCAAGCGCGTCCGGGACTTCGCCCAGGTGCGGGCCGACGGCCATATCAGCCGTGAGGTCGCGTCAGCCGCCCTCGCGATGCTGGAAGTGGACGCTCTGGGCCTGGACGAGTTCGACCGCCGCCTTCTGCGGATCTTGATTGAGAAGTTCGGCGGCGGCCCCGTGGGCATCGAAACGATGGCGGCGGCGATGTCCGAGGAGCGGGACACGCTGGAAGACGTCTACGAGCCGTACCTGATGCAGATGGGCTTTTTGCAGCGCACCCCGCGCGGCCGGGTCGCCACCCGTTTGGCCTACGAGCATCTGGGCCTCACCCCGCCCCCCTCAGCCTACGGGGCACAGGGAACGCTGATGTAGGGTTAAGGTTGCGCTGCCAGCCACTCCATATCGGTCGTGCCGCCGCCATAGATGCCGTTGACGAAGGTACGCCGCCGCCACTTCGCGTGTCCGTCGGCCATGACCAGGACAAAACCATCAGCGTGGCGTGGATAGCCGTCCTGCAACTGGCCTTGGTTGCTCAGATGGGCACTGTCGCGATGGCCGACCTGCCAGTTCACCTCATGCCGTTCCTGGCTGAGCGCATTCGGATCATTGGAAGGCCCTGCCAAACTTGGGGCTCCCAGCGTCGGCCCGGTGACGAGATCATAGGGAACGGCGTCCACGATCAGCACCGTGACGGCCGGGGCACTTACTCTCGCAAGCAGCTGACCAGCAACACCGACGTGCTGGCACCCCGCTGTGTCCGGGCCGTTTGTCCCATCCGGGTTGCAGGCCGTTATATTGGCCGTGACGTCGTTGATGCCGTAGTGATACGACCACTGCTGGCTGTAGGTCGTCACGCCGGTCTTGAACTGGGTTGGGTTGGGAGCATCGGGACACGTCAGCACGGCCCAGCTTTTGAGATATGGCTGGAGCATGTCGCCCCAGTAGTATTCGTGGGCGTCGTCCACGTCGCCGCCGCGCTCGGTCAGGACGTAAAACTCGTCGTTGTCCTGCTGGTATTGGATCACGCCCAGTGCGACTTGCTTCAGATTACTCATACAGGCCGTGCGCCGGGCGTTCTCGCGTACCTTCTGGAAGACGGGAAAAAGGATCGCCGCGAGAATCGCCACGATGGCGACGACGACGAGCAGTTCGATCAGCGTGAAGCCACGCTTGTGAATCTTGGACATTGGTTCTCCTGTCTTCTGCATAGAAGCGCTAGGAGGAGAGGAAACGGGGTAAAATGCATACGGTGAGGATACGCTTTTGCCGTGTCCGCTCAACGCCCCGCGAGTTTGCCGACACGCGGG
>JAYTRQ010000820.1:0-2571 GCA_043746125.1 Armatimonadota bacterium
GCGCGTCGTCGCATTGTTGTCCAGGTAAATAGGCAGGGAAGGCATGAAGTTATCCGAGGGGGAGGCCGACGGCAAATCGGCGGCTGGAGAAGTCTTCAAATCGAGGCCGATCCGCCCGTGCGGGGGCGGCACCGCTGACGTCTTCCAGAGTGATCTCCAGGAGCAGGTTCTTGACCCGGCGCTCGATCTCGGCGAGGGGATCTTTAATGATGCAGCGGCTGAAGTGCTTGCACGAGTCACCCTGCCCGTTTGAACACTGAAGGATAGACAGCGGCCCATCCAAGACCGCGATGATCTCGGCGACGGTGATCTCGGCCGGGGCACGCTGAAGTTTGTAGCCCCCGGTGGGACCGGGGTGGGAGGTAACGATGCCGTTCTTCGCCAGCGTCTGGAGTATCTTCGCCAGCAACTCGACGGGGAGGTCGTACTGCTCCGCCAGCTCTTTGGCGTTGACCAACCGAAGGGGGTCGCCGGCCCGCGTCACGGCGAGATGGGACAGGGCCAGGAGGGCATAATCGGCACGTTTGGATAGGCTCAACATCGACTCGCATCGCCCCTTTCCCGACCACAATGGCCGTTACAACGTGTGTATTATACCGAAAATGCGTTCGCAATGTCAAGCGAGACGGGGCGTTAAAAGGGGTCCACGGGCACGGAGGAGACGCGGGTCGTGCCGAGCGGCGGCGTGAAGGCGAACGTCGTCTTCGCGACTACGGCGGGCGTTTCCATCTCCCCGACCTTCTCGCGGAACAGGACGACTACGCCGTTCTGGTGGCCCGCGAGCTCCAGCCGCCGCAGGCGGGCGGTGGCCGGGTCTATGAAGAACCGGTAGGCGATGCCCTGGCGCGTCAGGACCATGCGGTAGACGGTGTTACCTCCGCCGCCAGCCGGCTCAGGCCGGCTCGTGAGCCGGATGCCCAAGCCGTTCAGCATTGCCAGCACCTGCGGGCCGTTCTCTTGGGTGATCGCGGCAAATCCCTGTGCCATCTCGTGGCCCTCACCCAGAAAAAAGCCGCCCTGGACAAGCCCCAGTGCGGTCATGTCGTTGTCGCCCGCGTGGAAGGCTTTGGCGGGCGTGACACAGTATTGGCGGGTGGCGGGCCGATACGTCCAGACCTTTTTGCCATCCGAAATGATGATGAGGCGGCGCTCGGGGGCACCGTCGGCCGTGTACTGCGTGACGTAGGCTCGAAATTTGTCCGGACGCTTGGCGACGACCCGCGCCGTCTCATGGAACGTAAAGGAAATGCCCTCTTTGCTGCCAGTCATTTGGAGGCTGGAGAGCGATTGAAGCAGTCCATCACCTGCGAGCGGCGCGAGGGCCTGCTTCAGCAGCGTCAGATCGGGGACGGTCAGCGGGGAGGGCGTTGGAGGCGGTGAAGGCGCTTGCCCCCGGACGGCCCCGCCCAAAAGGGTCAGGCCCAACAGAGTGGGCACTGTAATGACGGACAATGGCGACATAAGACTTCCTCCTTGGGGAATATGCCGCCATTGTACTACAAGCGGTCAGGGATTAAAATACTAGGTCAGCCCTGCAAGGCGAGTGAGGGTGCGGCTGAGGGCGCGGGAGCAGAAGCCGACGGCTGGTACGGCGCGATCGTAGTCCATGCGGGTCGGGCCGACGACGCCGATGGTGCCGCGCTTGCGCCGTCCGACGTAGTAGGAGGCAGTGACGACGCTGCACTCCGTCATGGTTGGCACATGGTTCTCGGACCCGATCACGACCGTGACGTCCGTCCCCAGAATGGCCCGCGAGAGGGTTTGGAACAGCAGCGTCCCGCACTGAAGAGTCTCCAGGAGGCTCTCGATCTTGGCGACGTCCCGAAACTCGGGCTGCCGCAGTATCTCGTTCGCACCTTCCAGATAGACGCTGTCCTCGTCCACCGCCGCCAGGGCCATCTGCCGAGCTGCCGTCGCCGCTGAGTCGTACAGGACGCGTAGGGCCGGGGCGAACTCGGTGGGCGCGGGAAAGGCTTTGGCCCCCAACGTTTCCAGTGCTTGCCCCGCGAAGGCGACGTTCAGGGCGTTGCCCAAGGCAGAGACGTCGGCGGGCGCGATGGCCACTGACGTCTCATTTAGAGGCGGACACAGCAGCCGGTTCTCGACCTGACCCGTGCTTAAAATCAGGACGACGAGCAGGCGATCATCCCCGGCGGGCGAGACGAAAATCTGGCTGACCTGGGTGTCGGCGGGGCGGGGGGGCGTAGCGACGGACGTGTAGGAGGTCTTGCGAGTTAGCATGGCGCAGGCGCGGCGCAGTAGCCGCTCCATCTCCAGGGCCTGGTCTTCCTCGTCGGTCAGTGGCAGGCCGGCGTCTTCCAGTGTCTGCGCGACCATCAGGTGATCCACATAGAACCGGTAGCCCTGGTCTGAGGGGATGCGCCCGGCGCTCGTGTGCGGCTGCCGCAATAGGCCCAAGTCGGCCAGCTCCGCCAGTTCGTTGCGGATGGTCGCACTCTTGATGCCCCACTGGTGCCGGGCGGCCAGATCCTCGCTGCCGAGCGGCCTCACGGTCTCGACGTAGTCGCGGACCACCGCCCCCAAAATCTTTTGCTTTCGGTCGTCTAGGTA
>JAYTRQ010000821.1:0-2571 GCA_043746125.1 Armatimonadota bacterium
CTTCTGGGCTTCCACAGCGAACTCCATCGGAAGCTCGCGGAAGACTTCCTTGCAGAAGCCGTTGACGATCATCGAAACGGCGTCTTCGGTGGACAGGCCGCGCTGGTTGCAGTAGAAGATCTGGTCTTCGCCGATCTTGGACGTGGACGCCTCGTGCTCCACGGTCGCCGTCGGGTTCTTCACCTCGATGTAGGGGAACGTGTGCGCCCCGCACCGATCGCCCAGAAGCAATGAGTCGCATTGGGAGTAGTTGCGAGCGCCGTCCGCGCCGGGGTTGATCTTGACCAGGCCCCGGTAGGTGTTCTGTCCCTTGCCCGCCGAGATGCCCTTGGAGACGATGGTACTCTTGGTGTTCTTGCCCAAGTGGATCATCTTCGTGCCCGTATCGGCCTGCTGCATGTTGTTCGTCAGCGCAACCGAGTAGAACTCGCCCACCGAGTTGTCGCCTTGCAGGATACAGGACGGGTACTTCCAGGTGATCGCCGAGCCGGTCTCAACCTGGGTCCAGCTAATCTTGGCGTTGTCGCCCTTGCAGATGCCGCGCTTGGTGACGAAGTTGTAGATGCCGCCCTTGCCGTCCTTGTCTCCGGGATACCAGTTCTGGACCGTGGAGTACTTGATCGTGGCGTCCTTCATGGCGACCAGTTCAACACAGGCCGCGTGGAGCTGGTTCTCGTCACGCATTGGCGCGGTGCAGCCCTCCAGGTAGGAGACGTAGCCACCCTCGTCGCAGATGATCAGCGTCCGCTCAAACTGGCCCGTATTGGCGGCGTTGATGCGGAAGTAGGTGGACAGCTCCATCGGGCATCGGACGCCCTTGGGGATGTAGCAAAACGAGCCGTCCGTGAATACGGCCGAGTTCAGAGTCGCGAAGTAGTTGTCCGAATACGGGATGACCGAGCCTAAATACTCGCGGACCAGTTCGGGATGCTCCTGAACGGCTTCGGAGAACGAGCAGAAGATGATGCCCATCTCCTTCAACTTGCCCTTGAACGTGGTCGTGACTGAGACACTGTCAAAGACAGCATCCACGGCGACGTTGGACAGCCGCTTCTGCTCGGCCAGCGAGATGCCAAGCTTGTTGAACATTTCCAGCATCTCGGGGTCCACTTCGTCTAGGCTGTTCAAGACCTTCTTGGGCTTGGGCGCGGAGAAGTAGGCAATCTTCTGATAGTCCACGGGCACGATCTTGACATTGTGCCAAAGCGGGTCGGCCATCGTCAGCCAGTGCTTGTAGGCCCGAAGCCGCCATTCCAGCAGCCACTCCGGCTCGCTCTTCTTAGCCGAGATCGTGCGGATGACGTCCTCGTTCAGCCCAACAGGGATGGTTTCCGACTCGATGTCGGACACGAAACCGTACTTATATTCTTTGTTCGCCAGTTCCGCAATGGTATCGTTCGCCGTCGTCATGGTATCCCTCGTCTAATCGCGCAGTGCGCGTAAATCCGTTAACTCCGACCATTCTTGTCGGATATAGTGTACCCAGAAACTACCGGCTTTGTCAACGCTTTGGGACCTTTAAATCGAGGAGACCGCAACGTTACTGGGCCGTAATCGTACCGTATTTTGAGATTGTCCCTGTGGAAAGACCAGGACCTTCCGAAGATAGAACTGTCGCTGGTTATTTGGCGCTGTCTTTTGGAAAGGTCACTGTGGATATGCTCAAGTCTGTCCTGCTCGCCGGGTTCTTCTGGGCCTCGGCCAACTTCGTGCCCCTCGCCCCGGTCGGCTCGCCCACCGTGGTTGCCAATACCCTGCCCGCCGCGGCCATCGCCGCGAAGGCACCCACTGTCCTAGCCCATCTGCCCGCCGCCATCCCGACCCCGGTGCTGATGGCCTCGGTGCAGATGGCCTCGGTCCCCAAGGCTCGGACGAACTGGGTCCTGCCCTTGCCCACCTCGTCCCCGGACACGCTGACTTCGGACGAGCAGGAATTCGTGGAGCGCATCAACGCCGAGCGGACTGAGCGCGGCCTGAACTCCCTGACCGTGGACCCTCTGCTGGTCAGTGCGGCCCGCGCCCACTCCCGTGAGATGTGCGACCTGGACTACTTTGACCACCACTCGCCGACGCCGGACATCAAGACGCCGATGGACCGCTACCTGAAGTGGATGCACGACGCGGGCGGCCGGACGCCGGACTATCTGCTTGTGGGCGAGAACATCTTCTATTGCAGCATCTTCAACGACACCTACAACGCCGAGTACGGCCATCAGGCACTGATGAACAGCCCCGGCCACCGCGCCAACATTCTGGAACCCCGCTTCACGAAGATCGGCCTAGGCGTCTACCACAGCGCGAACGGGCATTACTGGGTCACACAGATGTTCACGCGGGACAAAGAGCCGGAGTAGGCGGCGATGCGCAGGAAGCAGAAAACGCAAAAGGGGCCGGGGATCGCTTGATCCCCGGCCCTCTTCTCGTCTGGGGCTGCGTTGGATACCGGTAGTGGCCCGAGATCGTCCAAGACGTCAGCACGTCCTGTTCGGCGACGCGGCCCAGGTTATGGATCACGAGCGGCGTCCCCGCCAGGTCCCGCCGGTCGGAGACGATGCCGCAGTGGTCGCCGCC
>JAYTRQ010000822.1:0-2562 GCA_043746125.1 Armatimonadota bacterium
CCAGAGCCTCCAAGGCGCGGGCTTTCAGGTCCACGTTCAGACCCTCTCACACGGCGAACAGCGGAAAACGCTGGCCTCCGTGCAGCGCCTTTATCAGGCGTTATACGACAATGCCGCTGACCGCCGGACGGTCGTTGTTGCTCTGGGCGGCGGTGTGATCGGGGACATGGCGGGCTTCGCCGCCGCCACCTATGTGCGTGGCCTGGACTTCGTCCAGGTCCCCACCACGCTGCTCGCTCAGGTGGACAGCAGCGTCGGCGGCAAGACCGGCGTCAACTTTGGGTCGGCTAAAAACCTCATCGGCGCGTTCCATCAGCCCCGCCTTGTTGTCATGGACCCGGATACGCTCCAGACCCTGCCCGTGCGCGAGCGGCGGTCCGGCCTCGCCGAAGTCCTCAAATATGGTATAATAACCGACAAAGATTTCTTCACTCTGCTGGAACGTGAGGTTGACGGCCTGCTCGCCCTGACCTCCCCCCATCTGGAACACGTCCTGGCCCACTCCTGCGCCCTCAAGGCGCGGGTCGTGGAGCAGGATGAGCGGGAGGGCGGGCTGCGGGCTATCCTGAACTTCGGCCACACGGTCGGCCACGCCCTCGAAGCTCTCACCCAGTATAAGACGTACACGCACGGGGAGGCCATTGCGCTGGGGATGGTTTCGGCCGCGTACGTGGGGGAAGAAGTCGGCGTGACCTCGTCCGGCGATACGGCGGTCCTGATCGCCCAACTGCGAGCGTCGGGGTTTGCGGTCAAATTGGACGAGGGGCATTCCGTGGACGAGATTGTCCGGCTCCTGGCCTGGGATAAGAAGAGCGTCGGCGGGTCGGCCCGCTTCGTACTGATGGAAGAGATCGGACGGGCGACGCCCGACCACAAGGTCCCCGAAGCCTCCATCCATAAGGCTCTGGAACGGCAGCAGGATTTGGACTTGTGAAAGTGTCAGTGTTTGCTACTTTTATGGCCTCGGCAGTTGCGCTCTGCGTGGTGACCCTCCCCGCTTGGGGAGCAGGTTCCGTCCAGGGCATCGTGGACGGGCCGGCCGGCAAGCCGCTGGTGGGCGCTTCGGTGACGCTCGCCGAAACAGGCCAGACGAGCCGGACAAACCCGGTAGGACGGTACTATCTGACGGACGTTGCCCCTGGCCGGGCGACTGTGGTCGCGGCCAAAGAGGGATACTTCCCCGTACTCGCCAGTATCCGCGTCCGGGGCGAGGGCATCACGGAGCGCGGCTTTGCCCTGAAAGTGGATGCGTCTCAGCCGGTCAAAAAGCCCGTCCCCGCGCCACCGGCCGCAATCAAGCATCCCCAGTGGCAGCCACCAGTCGTGACCCAGAGCGGGGCCGTAGAAAATGGCTTCCAGATCACGGCCAAGAGCGATAAGGTGACCTATCTGCCGGGCGAACTGGTCGTCGTGACCGCGTCCATTAAAAATGTCACCACAAAGGATCTGACTTTAGCCGACACGGATTGGGAAAGCGATTTTGAGTTCGATGTCACCTGGCACGGGGCAGAGGCGCCAGTGACGAAGTACGGCGACCAGAGCCATCAAAAGTGGATTGAATTGCAGCAGCTTCAGAGGTCCGATTATGGCAGAGGCGCGGGCCTTTTGCTCCGCACGCTCCATCCTGGAGAAGAAAAAGTGTATCAGTTCGTCGTCAGCCGCTTCCAGGACATGACGCTGGACGGACCCTATGTGATCGTCGTCAAGCGTGAAACGGACAGCAGCGTTCAGCTAGTCGCAGACCCTCTGCGCGTTGTGGTCGCCGATCCAAATGCCGTGGGTGGACAGTGACCAACAAGACGGCGAACTGGGCCGACATTCTCCTGACGCTATGGGTGGTCGTCGTCGCCGTGTTCTTCTTCGGCGGGTACTTCTTTCCCGCACAGATCGGTCTCTACACCCAGGCCGGCGCGGGCTTCTACGCCCTGATGCTGCTGGCCTCGGTCGGGACGCTGGCCTGGAACTACCTGCACCGCGAAGACGCAGACATCGCTGAAACAATAAAAACGAAAGAACTAAAGAAGGACACGCACACGAAGATTAGAAAGTAGAATCCTTCGATGCGAAACGCAATTTGGCCTCTGACGGCCCTGATACTCATGGGCCTAAAATCGCCCACGATGGCCACGCCCCCCTACCAGGCGACAGGCACATGCATCCACCAATGCTCCTGCGCCTACGCCTGCCCCTGTATGTTCGAGAACGGGCCGGACGACTGCGCTCTGGCCGCCGTGTACCATCTCGACAAGGCCGTCTATGGCGGCGTGGACCTCAGCGGGCTGTCCATGATCTCGATAGACGGGGCCGTTGGTGCCCATTCCGGGAGCGCCTGCTGCGCCAAAACTGCCAAAACGAAGTCCCCGGCGGGCGTCGTCTATTTGGACGACCGGGCCACGCCCGTCCAGCGCCGAGCGCTGCTTGGCCTGCTCCAAGCGCACGGGGAATGGCCTGGCGAGGGACGGCCCGTTAAGTCTGTGCCGATCCAGTTCCGCCGGACGGCGAACGGCTTCAAGACGGTCGTGCCGGGTCTGTTCACGGGTGAGGCGGAGGGCGTCGCCTCCC
>JAYTRQ010000823.1:0-2560 GCA_043746125.1 Armatimonadota bacterium
TCTGGGTGCTGACGTTCGGCATGATTGCCTGCGTCTGCGTCCTGCCGTGGGCCTTAGTCTTCGGCGCGGTGCGCGGCATCCCGTTCTTCTGGCGCCTGATGGACTGCTCGTTCGGCGTCTTCGGAATCATCCCCCTCTGGCTGTGCCGCCGGGACGTCTACGCCCTGGAACGCCTGCCCTCATCAGCATTTGACCTTGGCAACGACAGGAGAAAATCATGAACGACGACCTGACAGACATTACTATCGTGCTTGACCGTTCCGGTTCCATGAGTGCCGTTCGCGCGGACACCATCGGCGGATTCAACACCTTCCTGGCCGATCAGAAGGCGGAGCCGGAGGCGGCGAACTTCTCGCTGTTCCAGTTTGACACCCAGTATGAGACGGTTCACAGCGTCCGGCCCCTTCAGGACGTGCCGGAACTGACCATGCGAACCTTTGTGCCGCGTGGCGGCACGGCCCTTCTGGATGCCATCGGGCGTACCATCAACGAGACCGGCGCAAGGCTGGATACCATGCCGGAGGCCAAAAAGCCCGGCAAGGTGCTTCTGGTCATCATGACCGACGGGGAGGAGAACTCGTCTTGTGAGTTCACCCGCCCGCAGATTTTCGACATGATCACCCACCAGCGTGACGTTTACGATTGGCAGATTGCGTTCATCGGGGCGAATCAAGACGCCATTGCGGTCGCCGGAAGCATGGGCATCCCGGCGTCAAACTCACTGAACTTTGTGCACACGGGCGAGGGAACGCAGACAGCCATGCGCACCATGAGCGAGGCGACTAACAAGTACCGGAAGGGCGCAAAAGGGCAAAAGGCTAACTATTTCATCCCTGAAGACGAAGAAGCCAAAGACGCCTGAAAGCGACGATGCCGTGAAACCCCTGCTCCTGTCCCTGCTCTCGGGCCTCTTGTTTGCGTTCAGCCTGCCACCCTTCAACTGGGAGGGACTGGGCTGGATCGCGTTCGTGCCGCTGTTTCTGACCGTGCCAGGCCGGAGGCCCTTAGAAGCCGTCGGGCTGGGGATGCTGTCCGGCGTGGCCTGCGGCATCGCCCAGGCTGGCTGGTACCACGATACGTCGCGGCTGTTCTGGGCCTACATCCCGTTCCTGTGGCTGTGCTTCCTGTTCGGCGTCGTCGCCCTGGCCGTCGCTCTCGTGCCCGCACACTGGAGTCCCGTCCGCCGCGTCCTGTTCATCACGGCCGTCGGGGTGGGGGGCGAATGGCTGACGTCGTTCCTGCCCCTGCCGCTCAACGTCGCCCTGTGTCAGTACAAGAACCTGCCCCTGATACAGATCGCCGACAAGACGGGTATTTGGGGCGTCTCCTTCCTACTGTGGTGGTCCAGCGCCGCCCTCGCCGAATACGCCCAGCGCCGCCGGTTTGCCCCGGTCGGCATCGGCTTGGCTCTGGTCCTGGTGTCGCTGGGGTATGGAGTTGGGGCGTTATTCATGGAGGTAGAGCAAAGTACGCCGACGTTAACCGTCGCCGCCATCCAGGACCTGACGCACGAGGAGACAGGCGATCTCGCTCCACCCTCGACTGGGGTTGACCGCGTACAGATGACGCGGCAGGCCGTCAAGCAGGGGGCCGAACTGGTCGTCTGGTCTGAAGAATCGCTCGGCGGCGAGTTCGCCCCAGACAACCCCAAAGACGAGACGCGGCAGCTCGCCCGAAGCCTCAAGACGCCCCTCGTCGTCGGCTACTCAGACGACGCCCGCCCCAAGCCCTTCAACTGTGCTTCCTACATCGCCTCCGATGGTGACGTGCTGACCCCCACCCACCACAAGATCCACCTGTACCTCGCCGAGCGCGAGACCAACCAGTCCGGCCACACGGCCACCGTCGTTCAGACGCCGCAGGGCGAGATTGGCCTGGAAGTCTGCTTCGATAGCTGCTACACGAACACGACGCGCGAGACCGTCCGGCGGGGCGCGAGGCTGATCGCCATGCCCAACTACGACCCGCCCACGCCGCGTGGCGTCCTGCACTACCTTCACGGGGCTATGCTGCCCTTCCGGGCTGTGGAGAACCGCGTCCCCTTCGTCCGTGCCGACTCAAACGGCCTGTCGCAAATCGTGAACGGGAGCGGCCGAATCATAGCACAGTCGTCCCTGTTCAGACCAGACGTGTTGTTCGGCACCGTCCAACTGGGGAGCGGGGAGAGGACATTCTTCACGCGCTGGGGCGACTGGCTGGCGTATGGGTGTCTGCTGGTGGTGGCGTTCGGGATGGTGAGTAGTTGGAAGGTTCAGCGGAGGCCGAAAGTGTGACGGATCGTGTCTTCCTCGGAGGCCATGTCAGACCAGAGGCCGAGTGTCCGGCTGATCTCGGTCTCCAAGATCGTGGCGAGATTGTCCGTCACGATGACCGAGTCCGTGATGAGGTTCGTCCGCCGACCGACGGCTGACGAGAGCGAAATGGGAACGCGGGTCGGGTGGCCGGCGCGGGAGAGACTGCTGGTGGTCATAGCGACCACCAGCCGCGGCATCCCCGTGTTCAGGCCGTCCGTCTGAACGACAAGCGCGGGCCGCTTCTTGGTCGTCTTGAGGTCTGAGTT
>JAYTRQ010000824.1:0-2557 GCA_043746125.1 Armatimonadota bacterium
CGCCGTCGTCTCCCAGCCGCTGAAGGTCAGATAGTCGCTGGCATCGGAGAGGCGGGCGGTCTCGGCCACGTTGCTCCAGTAGTCGTACTGCTTGTTGCCGATAGACGTGAACAGGCCCTGCGCGGTCGGAAATGACTCCCGAAAGCCCCACTTGTCCAGGAAGGCGTTATAGGCGTCCAGAACTTCCTGATGGTCCCGCAGATCGTAACTCTGACCACCAGCCTGTTTGATCTGCGCGACCATCAGGGCATGGTTATCGGCCGTCCCCGACCCGCCCATCTCGCCGTAGTCCACGATCTCTTTGACGTTGGTATTGCGATAGACGAAGTCGTCCGGGCTGCGATAGTCGCTGTCCTGCCACGTCCCGTCCGGCGTGCCGACCGTGTGAGCGTCCGACCAGCCCGAATAACCGTCGCCCTTATCGGAGTACACGGCATCGTCGTACGGCTTCATCCAGGCCTCGCCCTGCGTTGGGATGCCACTCTTCAGCACGATTGTTCGCGAAGGATCCTCCTGATGCATTCGGCGTAGCAAATAGAAGACGCGGGGGTTTTTGAGGTCGAAATCGGCCTCGTTCTGCACGACGTACAGCGCGAGCGAGGGGTGACTACGGCCGTCCCGGATCATGGCGAGTATCTTGTCCTCCATGTACTTCTCGGAGGAACTCGTCGCCTCGCCACTCTCGGCCGGCCCGTGCTTGCCCAGAGCAAACTGTCCACCGCCCGGCTCCTCATAGCGCAGTAGGCCCAGCCGGTCCTGGTCATCCAGCACTTCGGCCTTGCCGACGCAGCGGTGAAAATTGAGGCAGTTCAGGCCCAGCCGCTTGGCCTGAGTCACTTCTTTTAGAGCCAGGGTGGGCGTCGGCCACAGCCCGTTCAGGCCCCAGAATCCCCAGGAGATGGCGGAGAAGATCCGAATGCGCTGCCCGTTCAGCCGGAGCACGGCATTCGTGCCGATCCCGTCGGGCGCGAACCAGCGGAAGCCGAACGAAACGTCCCGCGTGTCCGCCGTTTGCGGCCCACGCCATTCCACATGCAGCCGGTATAGGTTGGGCGATTTGAGATCCCACAGACGGGCTGTCGGGCAGGGAAGCGGCGCGTCTGCCATCTGATCCGACTGGGCCGCGATGGTCACGGGGACACTCTTCGTCGCCAGCGTTACCGATGTCTTGGGGTCTACGACTGACACGCGCAGGATTCCCGTCTCGCTCCGTATGGTTCCGTTATGGAGCCGCACGTGCGCTTGAATCGCGCGGGGATCGGGCGTATTCAGCGCCCAGGCGTCGGCGAGATAGACCGGGTCGTGGGCAGTCAGGGTCATCCCCCGATCCAGCCCGCCGAAGCCGTGGCTCAAAAACAGAGTCGTCTTGCCCCAGCCGTACGTGACCCAGTCACCCCAGTCCAGCCGCCCACCGGGGTTAGTGATGCGAACGGCCAGACGATTGACCTGGCCCGGTTGGATAGCACTGGAGACGTCGCAGTCAAACCCCGTCTCAGCAATCAAGCTGTAGCCAACGAGTTTCTCGTTGAGATACACTTCGGCGCGCTGCCGCTGACCCCGGACGTGCAGAATAACCGTTTTGCCCGCGAATGATGCGGGAATCGTCAAGGGCCGCCACCACCACGAGACGCCCTTGTAATTGCCGTTCTGGACCTGGGGGTCGTCACCCTCGTAGAGGTATTCGCCCTGATACGGACGGAAGCCGAACTTACCCCAGAAGTGCTGCTCGACAGTGGAAGGAAGCGTCACAGGAACGCCCTGCCCCCCCATGAGCAACGGCCAACCGCCGGTCGGCGGGTTGACTGGCAGAGCAGCGGGCGTTTCCCCCGGCAGGTAGACCGAGTCCTGCTGCCAGACCGCCGCCGTGTCCGGCCACAGCCGCCAGCCGCCATCGGGCACGACGAGCGACTGGGCGGGCGTGGGGACGCAGAGCAGAACGAGCAACGGGAGCCAGAGCAGAGTCAGGCAGAATGATCGGGGCATCTCAGGCCATGTCCTCCGCGCGGGCAGCCCAAAGGAGGCCGCGCACCATAAGCGGCAGGACCTCCGCCTGAGCCACGATGTCGGCGTGATGGCCCAGCGTATTGTAGGAGACGCGGCCCTCGCCCCACATCCGGGTCCAGATGACGGGCATGTCGAACTCACCGTTGGGGGTGTGCGGGCCGTCAGCGACGGGGAACTTGGTAACGGCGAGGGTCTGGTTGGAGGGATCCGTATGCATGTAATACTGCTCAGAGACGACCTTGAACTCGGCCGGCGCTCCCTGCGTGATGAAGTGGTCCGGCTGCGTGATCCGCACCGTGTATTCCGTGCCGTCGTTGCCGGGGTGGGCCACCCACTGCCCCCCGGTCATCCATTGCCACTCGGTAGCTTCGCGGAAGGCATCGCACATCCCGCCGTGGCAGCCGCTCAGGCCCACGCCGCCCTTAACGGCTTCCAGCACGGGGTTGAGCTGTTCGCCCGTGATCTGGCTCATCGTAAATACGGGTACGATCAAGTTCAGCCCTTTGAGCTTCTCGGCGTCTTTAAACGCATCCAGAGACGTCGCGACTTCTAC
>JAYTRQ010000825.1:0-8044 GCA_043746125.1 Armatimonadota bacterium
GAGCATCAGGGCTACTCGTTCGAGGGCGCCGAAGCCTCGTTCGACCTGCTGGTTAAGAAGGCGACGGGCCGCTACCGGCGGCTGTTCGAGCTGGTTGGCTACCGGGTCATCGTCGAGAAGCGCGCCGCCGACCATGAGGCGATCACCGAGGCGACCCTGAAGCTGCGCGTCGGCGGGGAGGAGAGGCTGACCGTTGCCGAGGGTGATGGCCCTGTCAATGCCCTGGACAGCGCCCTGCGGCTGGCCCTGACCCCACACTACCCGGAACTAGCGACCATCCGTCTGACCGACTTCAAAGTGCGCGTCGTCAATGTCAAGGAGGGCACGGCAGCCAAGGTCCGCACCGTCGTGGACTACGCCGATGCGGGCGAGACATGGAGCACGGTGGGCGTTTCCACCAACATCATTGACGCCTCCTGGCACGCCGTGGTGGACAGTATCGAGTATGGCCTGCTGCGGACCGCCAAGCTGTAGAAGTGAACCTTGTGTTCGCCCGCCCCCGCTTTGCGCCCCCGACGCCATCCGCGCCTTGACTTCCCTCCGTCCTGCGGGTACAATTCATTTGTCGCCCTTGCGGGGATGTCTGCACCCGTAGCTCAGTGGATAGAGCATCTGTCTTCGGAGACTTCAGGTGAGTCCGCCCGCGAAACCCCATAGATTTAAGACGGCCCAAAAAGGCCCCGCCAGCAGATTGTTGCTGGCGGGGCCTTTTTTTGTCCCCCAGAAAGTTTTTTCGGAATTTACGAACTATTTTACCTTCGTTCGGCCTCCGCGGAACTATCATCCGCCATCACAGGCAAAGTGCCTATATCGGAGAGACAGATGACCGCATTCATTGGACAGATTCGGGCCGCAAAGCCCCGCCGCCCGTACGCCGCCGCCCCGAGCCTTCTGGGGGGCGGGAAGAAGAACGCAGGCTTCGGGGAGATCGCCGCGGAGTACGAAGAGAAACTCCGCGCCGCTGGAAACAAGGCTCACAGCATCGACACAACGATGGGGCACGTCCGCAAATGGGGCGCGTGGCTCGACACCCAGGGCCTCGGCCTGCGCGACGTGCGCCATCTCCACCTGGACAAGTACGTCAACTACCGTCGTGAGACCGACGGCGTCGGGGACATCTGCGTCCGCCGCGATGTGATGTACGCCAAGGCCGTCATGAAATTCGCCTGCCGCCGCGACTACCTATACCGCAACCGCCTGGAAGACTACGCCCTGCCGAAGGCAGCCAGGCCGCACCGCAAGATGCCGTCGCCGAAGCACCTCTGGGACATCCTCAGTGCGGTGGAGCGGCTCAAAGCCCCCGAACACAACAACTGCCTCCGACACCGGGGGAACGAGGCGGCGAGCCGATTCTATGTATCCCGCGACCAAGCCCTCATGATCACCGGTATCACCACGGGGGCGCGCATCTCGGAGATTCTCAACTGGACGGCAGACAACTACGATGCCAAGAACCATCAGTTCGTGATCCCGACGAGTAAGGTTGACGAACCCCGCTACGTCGCGATGGAACCTGCCGCAGTTCCCTTCATCAAGGCGTGGCTTCAGGCGCGCCCCGACGACGACACGATCCGCGCCTCTGAATGGTTCCGGGCGCAAGAGGAGGCGGGGAATGACCCGGAGCCGAAGCTGTTCGTCTGCGAAGGCGGCCAGCCGCTCCTCCAAAATTGCTGGGGGCGTACGTTCAAGAAGTATTGCGCCGCTGCGGGCGTGGACGGCATCACGTTCCACTGCCTGCGCCACTACAACCTGTCGAACCTCGCCGACTACAGTGTCAAGGCAGCCATGGCCCAGGGGGGCCACAAAAGCCTCCAGACCGCGTTGATGTACCAGCACAACAACGCCAACGCTCAGCGCGCCGCGCTGCTCACAGTGGCCCCTCTAGGCCAGGTGCTGGCGGTTGGCAAGCCCAAGCGCAAACAGAGTCTGATCAAGCTGTCTTAGACACTCGGAGGCCCGGAGATGGTGAGACGCCGCTCGGGTGGCCGCGCAGCCGAAGCCCGGACCCGACGTACCCGCAACGGCCCCTGAGCGGCCCTGGGAGGTGCCCGGAGACCCGGGCCAATTCAAAGGCACGCAGGTGGAGGACCGGGCTGCCCTCACACCGGAGGAGGCCGCCTTGCGGCAGAAGGCGCGGAACTACGTTGCCCCAGACTAGCGCAAAATGGGCGAGGAGAAGTGCGGGCACATGATTCACGGCAACTACAAGCGACTCCTTCAGGGCGAAGAACTCCGGGAGTTCGGCGCGTGGCCCTAGCCAAGCGTGACGGAAGGGGATGATCATGAGGACCGAACTAGGGTTTAACAGTTTTCCGCGACAGTCGACTCTGGACCTCATCAGTGGGCATGGAGCTAAGCCAATGGAGGTGGCTTTGGCCTCCCCGTCGGCTTTTCACCCGTGGGTCGCGTCCGCGCCTTGTACTCGGCCAATGCCGTGCGTGAGATCAGACGCTTCCCGTACTTCGTCACGAATGGGAGCCGCCCCTCCCGCATGGCGATGTATACCGTTGGTGGAGATACATTGAGTTCGATTGCGACCTGAGGCACCATTAACAACTCGTCGTCCCCGGTCTGGTCTGGCGAGGTTTCAAGAGGTTCGGCGTCGTCATCGGGCATGGCCTCATCATACCAACTGGCTCTGAGCAGAATCAAGAGAAAATACCCTGATTCACAAGTCTACTTTTTGTAGACTTATGGTATAATCCGGTCAGGAGAGAGAAGAACGACCATGACTGATCGAATCTGGACCGACCTGCCCCGGATCACGCCATCAAGCGTTGGCGATCTGACGGGCTGCCCTAAACGTTTCGCTGAAACACGCATCCTGAAAAACTGGGGGAGCAACAACCGTGATTATCCTGAAAACGTCGCCCATGGGACTGCCGTACATTCCGTCCTCCGAGACGTTTTCCACGACCGGAAAAACGACCAGGTGAACCTTACGAATCTGGGGGCACTCTCGCGGGCGGCGGTCTACAAGGGCCGCTACCCGCAGGGCTTCGACCGGGAGCGCGCCGTCGAGCGGGTCATGGAGTCCGTCTGCGGCTACGCCCGGTCCCAGGCCCCTGAGGATGTCGTGGGCACGATCCGGTGCGAAGACCAGATCGAGTTCCCCTTCTCGTGGGAGGGCAGGCCACTCTGCATGATCTCGGCCACCCTCGACCGGGTTCTGGTCCGCCCTGATCAGCCAATGCGCCTGATCGTGAAGGAGTACAAGACGACCAGGCCGAAGGTCGACTTACAGGAAATTTTCATTGCGCTTTTTGCCGCCCGCCGCGCCTACCCGGACTACGAAACCTACGTCATGGAGATCGACTGGATCGCCGACGACGGCACCGTCTCGACCGACACCATCGAGGGGCGCGAGTTGCGCGGCCTGCACCCGGTCATCTTCCAGGCCGCGGTGAAGGTAATCCATGAGAAGCAGTGGGACGCCTGCCCGTCAGAGCGATGCACCTTTTGTTTTCTCCGCCCGCAGTGTCAAAAGCTGCCAACCGTCGAGATGCGGGAAGGCGACGAGGTGTTTTAAATTGACTGGAAAAATACACGATCTCGCACCTGACGCCCCGGAACGCCCGACTGATGCTTACTGGGCGGGTTACTTCGATGGCGAAGGGCACGTCGGATTTCATAAGAGATCGGATGGAAGCCTGCCCCGGATCAGGATATGCGTCATGAGCGCCAATCTCCCGTCGCTCCAGGCGCTTCAATCTCGCTATGGCGGCAACGTGTTGCTCCACTCGTTGCCGACCGCCAGGAAAAAAAGCGAATTCCACTGGCGCATCGGTTCCCTGAGTGACTGCCACTCTTTCATCCGGGCGATAGAGCCTTACTCGATTGAGAAAAGGGTGCAGCTTTCGCTGGCTCGGGAGTGGCTTGAACACCGCTCACGAATCCCCATGCGTGGTCGTCGCTGCCCGGAGACGTACTTCATTGCCGACCGGATACATGAAGCGATCTCCTATCAGAAGCGCCTCGATTTCAGTGCGTCCGCCCTCAAGGAGGCTTCGGGCGGCGAAGAGGTGGCCCGCCGACAGCGCGGGGCTTTAGCCCGCACGAATTTCTGACATCTATGGGACGAGCGGGGCCAGCGCCGAGACTTTCGGCGCTGGCCCTCTTTTGTCAGTGGTGTCGGGTAGAAGGAAATCCCTGCGTCGCTGGTGAACATGGAGGCGGCCCGATGACTCGGTCCCTGCGGGAGCGCCTGATCATCGTGCGTCACCCATTTCCTGTCGGACAAAGCATCATACATGAATGAACCCGCCATCCCGGAGGACGCTCTCCGCTACGGCCTCGTCATCACCCCCATGGGGACGCACACAAGCAAGACGATGATGCTGGCCGAACTCTCGCGCTTCCTCGCGGCCAGTCCCCCCGAGTTCGGGTACGCCGAGTTGCGCCGCCTGGCGGTGGAGGATAACGTGACGCTCAAAGCCACCGGGTATTCCCGGAGGGACACTTTTAACCGTCTCGCCCAACTTTACTCCCTACGCCCGGAAAAGGTGGTGTACCGGGCGCTCCGAGACCTGTGGGGGGCGAACGCCGAGGAGCGGCCCGTCCTCGCGATCCTGTGCGCGCTGGCGCGGGACCCACTGCTCCGGGCCACCGCGCCCGCCGTCCTGAGCGCACCGGAGGGCAGCGTGGTCACTCCCCAGATGCTGGAGGCTTCCATCGAAGCCGAGTTTCCGGGCCGCTACAGCGCCGTCGTTCGGGCGAGCACCGGGAGGAACACGATCTCCTCGTGGACGCAATCCGGGCACCTGGTCGGACGCCGCACGAAGACGCGAGTCCGACTTCAGCCTGGCCCCGCAGCGACGGCGTACGCCCTGCTCCTCGGCTACCTGTGCGGCGACCGGGGAATGGCGCTCTTGGACACGTTCTGGGCGGGCGTGCTGGACACCACGCCGACTTCGGTGGACGGCTTGGCGTTCGCTGCTCATCAGCGGGACTGGCTGGATTACAGGCGCATCGGTAATGTCGCCGAGATTGGTTTCCGGTTCTTGCTACGCCCGGAGAGTGATGGTGTGGGAGAGTAAACGCTATGGCGACTGTCGAGCCGTTGCTGAAGAGTTATGAACAGTTCGTCCGCCTCCCCTGGCCCTCGGGCCTGGCGGGGGCACAGAAGGTGTGGATGGCCGTCTATGACGAGGCCGACGAGAGGCGTCTGCGCGCCCGTATCGGCGCGTTCGAGAACGCCACCGTCGGGGCAGGTCATGGATGGCATTCGTGTGATTTGACGGACCTGTTCGCGCAGTGGATGGCCTCTCATAAGTATCGGGAGAGTTACTTCAACAAGCCAGCGCGTATGGACATGGCGTTGGAAGACTTCTTTTCCTTCGTCGTCGTCGTGGTGCGGGAGGCGCTCTCGGCTCCGGGGGCGGACGAGAAGACCGTGGTGGCAGTCACGGGCTTGGCGTCCCTGTTCGGACTGATGCGGGCTTCCAGGCTGGTGGGTCAGGTTTCGGGATCAATCCGGGGCCGCCTGCTCGTCTTTTTCCCAGGCGAGAAGGACGGCAACAACTTCCGCCTCCTCGACGCCCGCGACGGGTGGGACTACCTGGCGATCCCGATCACAGCCAGTGACGGCTGACGAGACCTTCCCTGAACTAAATCGAAAGGCAAACGCACGAATGATACTCAACCGCGATGTATTCACCCAGGACCCGATGACCGCTGTCATCCTCAACGACGGTGTCGCCAAGGTCACCGAGCCGCGCACGGATGAGGAGTGGAAGGTCCTGCGCTACGAACTCCAGTCGTTCGTCTGCGAGGGCGAGTACCGGACGGGGATGGACCGCATCCTGTCCACCTACCTCGGCAATCTCGGTGAGGCCGTCCAGCCCGCCGTGTGGGTGAGCGGCTTCTTCGGTTCCGGGAAAAGCCATTTGGTCAGGATGCTGGAGTTCCTGTGGCGCGACGTGGAGTTCCCGGACGGGGCGCGGGCGCGGGGGATCGCCAGCCTGCCGCCCGAGATCGTCGCCCATTTCCAGGAACTCAGCATCGCGGGCCGACGCGAGGGTGGCCTTTGGTCGGTCGCAGGGACGCTCGGCGCGGGCAGCGGCGAGAGCGTCCGCCTGGCCCTGCTGGGCATTTTCTTTCGGGGGGCGAGCCTGCCCGAGCAGTACGCCGCGGCCAAGTTCGTGATCTGGCTAAAGCAGAGCGGGTGGTTCGACCAGGTCCGGGCAGCCGTGGCCGCGGCGGGGGAAGACTTCGAGTCGGAAGTCAAAAATCTGTATGTTTCCGAGACGTTGGCGCAGAGCCTTCTGGCAGTCTACCCGAACCTTGCGCCAAACGAAATGGCCGTCCATGACCGCCTCGAAGCGCAATTTCCCAATGTTACGGACGTCTCCAACGGCGAGATGGTGGAGACCATCACGGATGTCCTGGCGCTGCAGACCACGGTCAAGGGGAAGGTGCCCTGCACGCTCGTGGTGCTGGATGAACTCCAGCAGTTCGTGGGGGACTACTCGGACCGGGCCGAGCGGGTACGGGAGATCGTGGAGGCGTGCTCGTCGCAGTTCGGCAGCCGCCTGCTCTTCGTCGCCACGGGCCAGTCGGCCCTGACCGTCGCGGGGGCCATGGCGAAACTGCGGGACCGGTACACGGTGCTGGTGTCGCTGTCGGACAAGGACGTCGAGACGGTGGTGCGCCAGGTCGTGTTGCGGAAGAAGCCGAGCGAGGAGGCCAGCGTGCGGGCCGTGCTGGACGCCTGCCGAGGCGAGGTCGACCGCCACCTTGCCAGCACCAAGATCGCACCAGACCCGTCGGACACGCCCGCCGTGTTGCTCGCGGACTACCCGCTGCTCCCGGTTCGGCGAAGGTTCTGGGAGAAGACGCTGCGCGCCGTGGACCGGGCGGGGGCGGCGGGGCAGCTTCGGTCCCAGCTTCGCGTCGTGTACAAGGCGGTGAGGGACGTGGCCGAGAAGCCTCTCGGCCACGTCATCCCCGCCGACGAGGTCTACTTCGAGCAGTCGGCTAATATGCTGGCGTCTGGGGCGCTGCTGCGGGAGGTGGACGAGACCGTCCGCAGGCAGGACGACGGCACCGCGGAGGGCAAGCTGCGCTCGCGGCTGGCGGCGACGATCTACCTGATCAGCCAGCTTCCCACGGACCCCGGTTCGGACACGGGCATCCGCGCCACGGCGGGCGTGCTGGCCGACCTGCTGGTGGAGGACCTGAAGGCGGGGAGCGCGGCTCTGCGGAAAGACATCCCGCAACTTCTGTCCGGGATGGTGACGCGGGAAGACCTGATGCTCGTCGGTGACGAGTATCACTTGCAAACCCGCGAGAGCGCCGCGTGGGGTAAGGAGTACCGGACTCGCTACATCAAGATCGTCGGCGACGGCGGACGCATCGCCGACGAGCGCGCCCGCGAACTGCGGGCCGAATGCACCAAGGTCCTCAAAGACATGAGCCTGGTTTACGGGGCCACTAAGACGGTCCGCAAGGTCGACCTGCACTTCACGGCAGACGATCCGAAGGCGACGGGGAGCGTCCCGGTGTGGATACGCGACGAGTGGTCGGTGCCCGAGAAGACGGTCCGGGAGGACGCGCAGGCGGCGGGACCAGACAGCCCGCTGATCTCGGTGTTCCTGCCGCGCCGAAACGCAGACGACCTGAAGACGGCGCTCGCGGGCTACGTGGCGGCGACGGAGACGCTTGCCTCCCCGCCCACGTCCAACACCCGCGAGTCCGAGGAGGCGCGCCAGGGCATGGTCACGCGCCAGACGGGGCTGCGGCGGGACCTGGCCGCGAGCGTCGCGGGCGTGCTCCGCGACGCGAAGGTGTACCAGGGGGGGATCGAGGTCCTGGGTGACGACCTCCGGGAGAAGGTGGAGGCTGCGCTGAAGGCGTCGGTGGCGAGCCTGTTCCCGCAGTTCGGCGTGGGCGACGACCCGAAGTGGGATACGGTGAAGGTTCGCGTCCGCCAGGGTAACGGGGACGCCCTGGCCGCGGTGGGCTGGACGAAGGACGTCCAGGACCACCCGGTCTGCCAGCAACTAATCGGCTACATCGGCTCCGTCGGAAAGAAGGGCAGCGCCGT
>JAYTRQ010000826.1:0-2555 GCA_043746125.1 Armatimonadota bacterium
AAAAAAGAAGAAGCCAGCTCGGCGGTTTTAGGAATCCTATCCCGTCTCACAAGTTCGCCACCCAAGCACTGGCGCCCCGGAGGGTCCCTCGGAGGATCCCTCGGAGGGAAGGGCTTTAGGAATGTCATGGAGGCCAGAACTGCTGGCCGAGAGTCAAAATCATCCGCCCCTCGTCTCAATCCACTCCAAAGCCCTTCCCTCCGAGGGACCCTCCGAGGGACCCTCCGGGGCGCCAGTGCTTGGGTGGCGAACTTGTGAGACGGGATAGGATCTCCTTCCGCTTCCCCCGCCGCCTTGCGAGTATGCCCGTATGAAGATCGACACCCAACCACGAACCCTCTGGACTGAGCCGGTGCGAGACGCCAAAGCCGAGCAGACTTTGGTGCGCGAGCTGTGCATTCACCCGCTGACGGCGCGGCTGCTCTGCAACCGGGGGCTGAAAGACGCGGCGGAGGCGGACGCCTTCCTGCGGCCCGATCTGCGCCAGCTCCATGACCCATTCGGCCTGCCGGACATGGACAAGGCCGCGCACCGTATTCAGGACGCGCTGGCGAGCGGCGAGACCATTTTCGTTCACGGCGACTATGACGTAGACGGGGTCACGTCCACGGCCGTCTACGTGCGGACCCTACTCGCGCTGGGCGCGAAGCTGATCTATCGCGTCCCGCACCGCAAGAACGACGGGTACGACATCAAGGCGCAGGCGATCAACTGGGCACACGAGCAGGGCGCGACGCTGGTCATCACGTCCGACTGCGGCATCCAGGCGCGGGAGGCGGTCGCACACGCGAACAGCCTGGGCATGACCGTCATCATCACCGACCACCATGAGCCGGGTGAGGTCCTGCCGCCCGCCTATGCCGTCGTCAATCCGCATCGGCATGATTCCACCTACCCTTTCCCGAACCTGGCCGGAGTCGGCGTGGCGTTCAAGACCATGCAGGCGGTCGTCCGACTGGTCCAGCCGACACACGAGAGCGCGTTTATCCAGAAGTTTTTGGACTTGGTCGCCTGTGGGACCGTCGCCGACGTCATGCCATTGCTGGGGGAGAACCGCGTGTTCGCGTCGTTCGGCCTAAAGCAGTTGGCGACGACACGGAAAGTCGGCCTGCGGGCGCTCCTGGACGGCGCGGGCATTGACACGAGCAAGCCGCTGTCGGCCGAGTCGGTCGGCTTCGGCATCGGGCCGCGCATCAACGCGGTTGGGCGGATGGATGACGCCGCCTTAGCGCTGGACCTGATGCTGACGGGCGACCCGGAAGAGGCCCGGATGCTGGTGGAGAAGCTGAACGCCTTCAACGTAGAGCGGCAACAGGCGCAGCGCCGCATATTGGAAGAGGCGAAGGCCATCGTCGGCGGCCTCGACCTAGACAAAATTAAGGTCCTGGTGATCGCGTCGCCGGGCTGGAATGCGGGCGTCGTCGGTATCGTGGCCGGGAAGCTGGTGGAGGCCTACTACCGGCCCGCCATCGTGATTGGCGTCAACGATGCCGAGACGCATGGCAAGGGGTCAGCCCGCTCGATCAAGGGCTTTGACATGTTCCAGGGGATGCAGCTCTGCCGGGACCTTTTGGAGAGCTGCGGCGGGCACGAGATGGCGGCGGGCCTGTCGCTGACGATGGAGAACCTGGCCGCCTTCGGCGACCGCATCAATGCCCACGCGCATGCGACTATGACGGACGAAGACTTCATCCCGCGCCTTGCCCACGACGGCATGATTGACCCGTCCACCTTGTCCCTGGACCTCCTGGAAGATTGGGCGCGTCTGGCTCCCTTCGGGCAGGCGAACCCGGAGCCACGTTTTGCATCCGAGGAACTGCTGATCTGTGACGCCAAGCGCATCGGCAAGGACATGTCACACCTCAAAATGCGTGTGCGCTCCGGGGCGATGGAGCCAACGGACTGTATCGCCTGGGGTCAAGGGGACTGGGCCGACCGAGCTGGACCGGGCGACCGCCTAGAAGCAGTCTACACGCCGCAGATCAACGAATGGAACGGGCGGCGTCTCTTGCAGCTTAACGTCAAGGACCTCCGCCGCTCCGGATCATAGAAAGTCCGAGGCATAAAAAGTCCGAGGCATAGAAAGAGAAGTTCCCGATGCCATTTCTCTGGCAGCGCCTATTTTTGACAGTCACACTCACGGCCCTTGCGTCTGTACCGGCCTTCGCCCGTCCCGCGCCGCTGATCTGGGAAAAGATCCATGTCCTGCGCACCCTCCCCTCAGTCGTCTTTGCCCGGCTCGGTTTGACCCATAGCACACGCAACGGCTACACGCGGGACGGTAAGCGGGGCGTTCCCGACCCGACCTTCCCACCCGGCCTGACCGATATCGTCCCTTATGATACCGACCGTCTCTTGCTGGTGCGCGGCACGCTGGGAGGTCTGGACCTATTCCGGCTGCGAGTCCAGGTAGCCGACGTGCCCATGACGCCGCTGCGCCTACACGCCGAGCTTTCCCGCCGCGTTGGAGACGCCGAGGAGCCGAAAGGGACGCTTGATGTGGATGAGAAGGCGGACGGCATCCCGTTCCAAATCAGCTTGAGTGAAGGCGACGC
>JAYTRQ010000827.1:0-8036 GCA_043746125.1 Armatimonadota bacterium
GAGGGGCTTTCTCCGAGTAGACCGGTGTTTTAACACCGGGTTCTTTAACACCGGGTTCGGGGAACGGTGAGCGGGCGACTGCATTTATGCAACAACGCCATGTCCAACCACAGTTGCTAACTCTTCAAGGCTATTCCCGGTAGGAGCGACTGGATTCTCGGTGACGCCGACCGGTTCCCATTGCTCATCGTAAGTTACCTCGTGGACGGCGAATAAGCCATCCCGCTCCACGACCCGCTGGTTCCAGCCTGAAAAACTCATGGAAGATGTCCCTCTATTCCGGCAGCCTACATCCGTTCCGGCGCGGACACACCGAGCAGACCCAGCACATTCCTCAATACCGTCTGTGTGGCGCTCACTAAAACCAGCCGGGCCTGCATCAGCTCAGGGTCGTCACAGACCACGCGCAGGACGGGGGCGCGGTTTCCGGCGTCGTAGAAACCGTGAAACACGGCGGCGAGGTCGCGGGCGTACTGCGTCATCCTTTGCGGTGCATATTCGGTCGCGGCCAGGGCGATCTCTTCGGGAAGCTCGCTCAATTTCTTGATGAGATCGGTTTCGATGTCCTCGGTTAGCAGCGACAGGTCGGCTTTGGACGCGATGGGGACCAGGACACCGCGCTCCTCACGAGCCTTCTCGATGGTCTGCGCGATGCGGGCGTGGGCGTATTGGACGTAGTAGACGGGGTTGTCCTTCTCGGTCTTCTTGGCGAGGTTGACGTCTATCTCTAGAGCGCTGTGCGGCGAGCGCATCAGGAAGAAGAATCGGGCGGCGTCGCACCCGATCTCGTCTATTAGGTCGGCCTTTAGCTCTAGAATGTTCCCCTTGCGCTTGGACGACTGCACAACCTCACCGTCCTTGACGATGGAGACCAGTTGGTACAGCAGGACGTCCAGGCGGGACGCATCGTAGCCGAGGGCCACCAGACTAGCCTTGGTCCGGGCGACGTAGCCGGCATGATCCGCGCCCCAGACGTTGATGGCCCGGTCAAAGCCCCGATCCAATTTGTTCTTGTGATAGGCGGCGTCGCCCGCAATGTAGGTGGGCGTACCATCGGAGCGCATCAGGACGCGGTCCTTGTCGTCGCCAAAGTCGGTGGACTTGAGCCAGAGGGCGTCATCTTTCTCATAAGTGTAGCCGCGCTCAGTCAATGTCTCGATGGCGCGGGCGACGCTGCCATCTTCGTGCAAGGCGGACTCGTGAAACCAGGTATCGAAGCGGACGCCGAAGGCTTCCAGATCGGCTTTCTGTTGGGCGATCATGCCCTGCTCGGACAAGGCGCGGAAGGTCTGGACCGTCTGCGGATCGTCCCTGTCGGCGTTTTCGTACTTGTTGCCGTCAGTCTCCAAAATGCGGTGGGCGACGTCTACGACGTAGTCGCCCCGGTAGGTGTCCTCCCCCACCTCCTCGGGATGCCCCAGCAACTCCCGATAACGCCCGAAGACGCTCCGGCCGAAGTTGTTCATCTGGACGGAGTTCAGGGCGTCATTGACGTAATACTCACGAGACACGTCCCACCCCGTCGCCGCCAGCAGTGAGCAGAGCGTGTCGCCGATAGCGGCGTTGCGCCCGCCCGCGACGGTAATGGGGCCATTGGGGTTCGTGGAGACGAACTCCACCACGACGCTTCGGCCCGCACCGGAGTCGGTGCGACCAAAGCCGTCGCCCTCAGCCTCAATGCGCTTCAAGACGCCGCCCAGCCAGTCCGAGCGCAAGGTCAGGTTGAGGAAGCCCGGCCCGGCGACGTTGGCTCGGGCGATCAGCGAGTCGCCCCCGATGGGCAAGCGTTTCACGAGACACTCGGCCACCTCACGCGGGGGCAAACCGACCGTCTTGGCGAGGCCCAAAGCCATGCCGGTCGCCCAATCGCCGTGGTCGCGGCTCTTGGGCATTTCGAGCAGGACGGAGGGAAGAGCCTCGAAGGTCAAGTCACCGCTGGCTTTGGCTTCCAAGAGGGCTTGAGTGAGGAGTTCGGCAAGTTGTTGTTTGATCATAAAGGATGTTTCGAGTTCTATCGCTACGCCCCCAGCCAGTGTCCCAGGCTCGGCCACAAGGCCACAATCGCTGTGATGACGCCCAGCACAGCGGCATAGCCTAGTAATATCTGTGCAATCCCCGCCGTCCAGAGGCGGCGCAGCGGGACGAACCGGACGCGCACACCGGGCATCATCCGTTGCTGACGACGCGCAAGCACCTGCTCCGCGGCAAAAATCGCGCCCGCGATCTGCTTGTCCGTGGCCGGACGGGTCGAAAACCAGAATTGAATCCAGCCGCCCAGCCGCCGCCAGAATGTCAGAGCTAGGGGCGCGGCCAGCAAAGCGGCGAGGGTCGCGCCGTCCAGCATGGGCCAGGCCCAGGCCTGTGTCGCGCTGAAGACGCTCAGGAAGGCTAAAAGAAACAGAGTCCAGCCGGCAAAGAGGTTCGTGCCGCAGCGTGGGTGGACACGGGGCATGGCGCGGACGCAATCCGAAATCAGTGGGGCGCGGTGTTCAATACAGTGAACGACTTGGTGTTCAGCAGCATGAGTTCCCGACATCGGGACCAGCCGCAGCAAGACGAAGACAAATGGCAAGGGCAGCCAGGGAGAAATGGCAGACAGCCAGAGCTGAAGACCAGGCGGGGCGGCTTGATGCCAGGCGGTCAGCAAGTGAGGATGCACCACCCATACTCGCTCAATCCCGTGTGCCCCCACCTGGGCAGTCAGGGCGAGTAGGCTCATCGTGATGCCGGTCAGAAACAGGCCCCAAAATCCCGCGCCGCCGGACGAGATGCCATCGTGCAAATAAACGCCCAGCGGTGTCGCCATGCCGCCCAGTCGGGGCGTCGAAGGAAGCGACAGTGCCTCTGGCCGGGCAAGGACCGCCAACACACGTCCGGTCTTGGGGTCTACAATGGGAAGCGTGGCCTGGTCTGAGGCAGCCAGCGTGTCCAGCGCATCGCGCAGGCGGGTCTCGGGGGCCACGGGGGGCGCTTCGGTTTCCATCACTCAATCATACCAAAAGAGCCTGGAAAAAGTCAACCGGCACAACCCGAGAGAAGACCTAAAGAAAAGCACTGAACCGCCGACAATACTGGTGTACGGAGAGAGATGCGACGACCGGCGGGGCAGACGGATCGCACAAAAGGTGATCCGGCAAAACCGCCTCCATCGTCCCAGTCCGGAAGCCGCTCGCTCGGCCCGTGCAAAAACCATTGGCAGGAAGCCAAAGTTATACAGATCGTCCCCACCCCAAATCTGCGGGGGCGTCAAGGAAGAAAAACAATGTCCAGCTACATCAACACGAATACGACCGCCACCGAGGCCGCCTACAACCTCGGACTCACCCAGGCCAACGAGCAGAAGAACATCCAGCGCTTGTCTTCGGGCCTGCGGATCAATTCCGCTGCCGACGACGCAGCGGGCCTGGTCATCTCGGAGAGTCTGCGTGCCCAGTCCGCCGGCCTGACCCAGGCGACCGCCAACACCAATAACGCCATCAACCTCGTGAAGACGGCGGAAGGCGCTCTGAACGAGGTCCACTCGCTCCTGATCAACATCCGCTCCCTGGTCGTCCACGCCGCCAACGTCGGTGCCAACGATCCGACCGCGCTGAAGGCCGACCAGGACTCCATCGCCTCCGCAATCGCCAGTATCAACCGTATCGCCGGCACAACCCAGTTCAACAACAAGAACCTGCTCGATGGCTCGGCTTCCTCGGCGTCGGCAGCGGTCACCGGGGGCACCGCCACCGTCAAGGCAGCCAGCGGCAAAGCTCTCGCCATCACGTCACAAGCCAACGGCTACGGCGCAGCCCCCATCCTGAGCGGCTCCGTCACGTCCACGGCGGCGGTCGCAGAATCGGACAAGGCGACATTCGCCGCCACGCCGGGCGCCGGAACGTTTGGCGGCAGCTTCACAGTGGAAGGTAAGGCGGTCACCCTCAACGGCACGACCAACTCCCTCTCCGACGTCGCCACGGCGGTACAGCAGCAGACGGGCCTCAACTACACCGTCACCCAGGCCGCCGGCGCCGTCACCTTCACAAATCAGGTGGCCGGGGCTAAAGGCGGCACAACCGACTTCACCAACCTGATCAGTTCGACCGCCGGAACGGGTGCGGCGGTGACCGCAAATCTCACGGCGGGTGCTACCGGCTCCCTGACCGTCAACGGCCAGACCAGCGACACGGCAAGCGCAGACGGCAAAACATTCAGCTTTACGACCGGCGCACTCAAGGGCCTATCACTGACGACCAGTTCCACCTTGGGCGGCGCGCTAGGGACCTTCAGTGCGACGGCGGACCAGGCCGTTTCCGGCCAGGACTTGCAGTTCCAGATCGGCGCGAACGCGAACCAGACAGTGAACATCAGTATCGGCAGCACGAAGGCCAACAACCTGGGCAACTTCACTAACGCTGCCAGCAAGGCCTTCAACCTGGGAGATCTCCTCGGGGGCGGCGCACTGAACGGGGCCGACCCGACGGGCGCGGCGCAGCAGGATGCGCTCAAGGTCGTGGACCAGGCGATCTCGGACGTCTCGACGACCCGCGAGAAATTGGGCGCACTCCAGAGCAACGTCCTGGAGTCCAACGTCCGCAGCCTGGGCGTGGCCCAGCAGAACACGAACGCCTCGGAAAGCACCATCCGGGACACGAACCTCTCTGCGGAGATCGTGGACTTCACGAAGAACCAAATCCTGGTGACGGCGGGCACATCAGCTCTGGCGCAGGCCAATCAGGCCCCGCAGGCGATCCTGAAGCTCCTTCAGTAGTTTGCACAGTCTGTCTTTCTCGCTGGGCGGGGGCTGCTTCGGCAGCCCCCACTTTTTCGCGCCCCGGCCCATCCGCGCCCTAAAGAAACCTACCAGAGTGGCCGAACATAGGAGTAACGCAGGAGACCCACCGCCATGACCACGCCCAGCATCAACTTCACCGGCCTCGCCTCGGGCATAGACACCTCCAGCATCATCAGCCAATTGACCACAGTAGCCCAAAAACCGGTCACGCTGCTCCAAAGCAAGGACGACGCCTATAACGCGGACCTGGCAGCGTGGCAGCAGTTCAACTCCAACCTGTCTTCGCTGCAAAGCGCGGCCACCACTCTGGGCCAGGCGGCGACGTTCAGCGCGGCCAGCGCCACGACGTCTAACCCTGCCGTCGCGACCATCACGACACTCCCGGGCGCGGCCCTGGGCGACCACAGCCTGTCCGTGACCCAGCTCGCGCAGGCGCAGAAGGTCGTCTCCAGCCCTGTTACAAGCGGCAGCATCGCTCTCGGCCAAACGGGCAGTTTCACCCTCAACGGCAAGACCATCTCAATCAGTCGCTCGGATGCGCTGACCGATGTGGCCGTCAAGATCAACGCCGCTCAGGCAGGCGTGAGCGCGAACGTTGTCAACGTTGGGCCAGGCGACTTCCGCCTGACCTTGACCAGCAACGGGACCGGGACCGCTAACACCCTCGCAGCCTCTGATGTCAGCGGCGGCGTCCTGAGCAGCCTAGGCGTCTTGGGCACGGGGACCGCTGCCGTGCGCCAGGCCGTGAGCTTCACCCAAAACGGCAGCCCCTACACCGGCGCGGATTCGCTGATACTCGCCAGCGCGACCCAGTCGGTCGGGTCTCTGCTCGGCATCGCTTCCGGCCAGGCGCCCAATGGCACGTTCCACCTATCCAATGGTGGGACGGGCGCGGGCAATGAAGCAGACGTTTCCATAAACCTCAACACGGCCTCGCTGGCCGACGTCGCGAACGTCATCAACAAGGCCGGTGTCACGGGCGTCACCGCCGAGGTCGTTACCCTGCCCGACGTCAACGGTAACCTGGGCCGCATCCACCAGTTGCGGATCGTCAACAAAGGCGCGGCGGCCCCGGCGTTCAGCGACCCGAACGGCGTGTTGGGCAGCCTCGGAGTCCTTCAAACGCCGTTCACGCAGACGGTCACGCCCGCCCAGGATGCCAAGTTCACGATCGACGGACTAAACCTGACTCGGTCATCCAACACGGTCGGGGATGTCATCCCCGGCGCGACGATCAAGCTGCTGTCGGGCACAACAGCGACGCCGGGCGTTTCCGACATCAACGTGACTCAGAACACCGATACCGTCGTTCAGGCCGTCAACTCACTGACAACAGCCTACAACGCCATCCAAGATTTTGTCACGACGCAAAACAAGTTCATAGCCCCGACCGACACCAAAGCGGGTGTCGCCGGCGCCAGTGCCCCGCTGTTCGGCGACACGACACTCTCCCAGATACAGGACCAGCTCTCGAAGACCCTGACCGCCGTCTCGGGCAGCACCACGCTGGAATCCCTCGGCGTCACTATGGGGCAGGACGGCAAACTGACCGTAGACTCTGCGGCACTGACCAGTGCGCTCCAAGCCAACCCGACCCGTGTCGCAAACCTGTTCAGCGCATCTGGGACGACCGACAGCAGTGGCCTCCAATTTATCGCGGCCGGCCCCAAAACCGTCGCCACCAGCGGCGTAGGCTATGCGGTCAACGTCACACAGCCGGCCACGCAGTCCACCGGCACGGCGGGAACGGCCGGTACGCCGGGCGGCGTCAGCAGCGCCCCTGAGACGCTCTCGTTCGGTGGGGCGCTGTTCCCGGCCGGTGTCAAGTTGACCTTGCCGGCGGGCAGCACGCTTCAGGATAGTGTCTCCCTGATCAACAACACCAGTACTCTCAATTCGAGCGTCTACGCCAGCCTCGACTCCAGCAACCATCTGGTGCTGTCGTCACAGCGGTACGGGTCCGGCAACGCTTTTACCGTCTCCTCCGATACGACCGCGAGTGCAACCGACTCCGGAGTCGGCCCATCTCTGGCCGTCACTTATGGCGTGGACGTGGCGGGGACCGTCAACGGCGAGCCGGCCACGGGCACGGGCCGCACCCTGACGGGGAACGCCGGGAACGCCACCACGGAGGGCTTGCAGCTCCTCGTTAGTGCGACGTCGCCCTCCGGGGCGACGCCAGGCCATGTGGCGGTGACACACGGGGTCGCCGACGGGCTGAACCAGACCCTAACGCAGATACTAGACCCGATCAACGGCTCCGTCGCGGGTGCAGAAACCAGCCTGAACTCTCAGATCTCAGACACCCAGGCTCAGATCGCGCAGATTCAGACCGAGGTCAGCGCCTACAAAGACTATCTGACGACGCTCTTCAGCGAAATGGAGACGCGGATCAGCGCCCTTCAGGCGCAGGGCAACGCCTTCTCGGCCCAGATCGGCGCATCTACCAGCAATAGCAACAGCGGCACCGGGAAGGTGTCCGGTTAAGGAAAGATCAAGACGCTATGGCCCTCTCTAACCCTTACGCTCAGTATCGCCAGAACTCTATTGAGACGGCCTCGCCGACGCGGCTCGTCGTAATGCTCTACGACGGCGCGATCCGGTTTCTCAGTCAAGCCCTGCCGGTCATGCACGCCCGGCAGTACGATCAGCAAAGCCTTTACATCGGCAAGGCCCAGGCTGTCATCGCCCACCTACGGGACACCCTCGACCACAAGGCGGGCGGCGCGGTCGCTGGGCACCTCGGCGGCCTGTACGCCAGCCTTTTGGATGCCCTGACCGACGCCAACATCCACGACAAGCCGGAGCGCGTGGAGCAGGCTATTGAAGCCCTGCGCGAACTGCGCGAGGCTTGGGTCGAGGTGGACCGCCAGTGCCAGGCAGGCCGGGCGGCCGGGCAGGCCGAGAGGCGGGCAGCCTGACGGAACTATATCCGCTCAGCCGTCGTCAACCGAAACGAAACTACGATAATGCCGCGTAAGGAGTGCTCCCACGATGTCTACCGCCTCTACCAATACGGAGTGCGCCAAGTTCGGCTACCTTTTAGAACTCTCCCAGGAGCAGATTGAAGCCCTGGAATGCGACGACATGTTCGCCTTTGATCGCATTCTGGCGGCCAAGCGGACCCTCATCGAGAGCTTAAGCGACGCCAGAGGCACACTCATCGCCGACCCTACCCTCGCGGGCATTGTCACGCGCATCCAGGACGCAGACAAAATGGCCCAACGGCTGCTCTACCGCAAGGTCGGCCGCGTCATGCGCG
>JAYTRQ010000828.1:0-2552 GCA_043746125.1 Armatimonadota bacterium
TTCTTGTTGAGAAGGACAACGGAGCCGTCCCCCTCTTCAGTCAGGTGCCAGACCTGGCTTGGGGCCATCCCTGCCGTACTCTCGATGGCGGCCGCCTCGTTGACTAAAGAAGCTCCCGACACGTCCAAACGCTGGCCGTCCGCCTTGCGCGTGAGCGTGACGTCGTCGCTGCCAACGTTAGTCAGATGCCACAGAGGGGCGTCGGAGAGGGCCTGCTGGACGACAGCGGGGCCGCTTGCCGCTTCCATGCCCGCCGCCAGGCCACTGTTCTCGTTCACCAGTTTGTAGTCGCCGTCCGAGACTAAATGGGCGTCCCCGGTCACGACCTGGAAGACAGGCAGATCGTCGCGAAAGCGCGTCTCACCGCCCTTGGAAGACATCAAAATCAGGCACAGGTCGCCCGGCGTCTTCGGCGCGTTGAACGCGATGTCCTGAGTGCGGAACTCGCCAAGCGGGATCGGGAGGGTGAACCGGCCCGACTTGACGAGTAGGCCGGCCTTTGTGCCCACGTGAACCTCCCAGACGACCGAGACGGCCTCGCCCGAAAACTCGTCATTGAAGATGGCCAGATGCCGGACGATGGGCGTCCCGGCCCGGAGGCGGGGCCTGGCGACGGGCCAGTCGCCGTTCGCGTTGCTGCGCTTGTTCGCCTGGTCGAAGTCTACGTCGCAGACGGCGACAGGGTTGTAGCACTGCTGCACCAGGCGGATGTTCGGGTCGTGCCACGGATCGGCTAGGGCGGGCAAGATCTTCGCATTTGCGTCGCCCTTGACCTTGGCTTCCAACACCTCGTTCTCCGGCCCTTCGCCCGGCACGTAGTTCGACCAGGCGTTATTCAGTGTGTAGTTCCGCAGATCGGCATCCCCCTTGAGCCGACGGGTGCGAATGCTCGTCGCCATCCAGGCGAAGCCCTGTTTGCTGCTGTCGCCGGGCCAGATGGCCTCGGTCTCGCCGTATGGCCGGTCATTACGTGGGTGTCCGCCCGTATCAGGCAGGACGTTGAAGCCGGTGATGTAGTGTTCCATGTTCACATACGGTGGCCCCAGGTCCCCCGTCCCGTCGGCGATGATCGGGCGCGTGTCGTCAATCTCCTGGATCGCGGGCACGGCCTCTTTGATGGGGTCTGACCACTCGTTGGCTGCGCTCCAGATGACAACCGCCGGGTGGTTCCGGTCCCGCCGAACCAGCTCGCGGTCCATGTTCAGCATGACGTCGTGGCCGCGCCCGAAATCTTCCCCACCCTCCGAGCCGCGCAGGGGCGACTCGTCTACCAGCATCAGCCCGAGCGCGTCGCAGACGTCCAGCATATACGGCGTGGCCGGAATCTGGTGTATTCGCATGACATTAAAGTTGAGCCGCAGCAGGTTCTCTACGGCGCGGGGCCAGCCAGGATTGCCCGCAGAAGGTGGGCCGAAGCCGGGCCGGATGCCGTAGCCGTCCGTCCCAAAGTCGGCCTCCTGCTGGTTGTCCCCGCGCAGGCTGCACCGAACGCCATTGAGGAAGTAGTGCGCCCCCCGCGACTCGAACTGCCGGAACCCGAACCGCTGCTCGTACGGATGCGTCGGCTTGCCGCTGACGGCCACCGTAACGTCCAGCCGATGCATCTGCGTCCGATAACCAGGCCGGTAGGGCACGTTCGGCCACCAGTAGCTGCCCGGCCCCAGCGTCCAGGGCGTCCGGCCCAGATCTAAAACGCGCGTCTCGCCCGGCGCAAGGCTGGCGGTAACAGGCGCGATGGCCGGATAGCGAAGCGGCAGGCCCAATACTGAAGAGAGGCGCGACGTGAGCCTGAGTGGGGCGAACCGGTCCGAGGCATTGGACACGGTGACGAAAGCCTGAAGCGTCTTCCGGGCCACGTCCGTCCTCACCACCACGCCGTCCACATGGACGAGAGGAAGGATCTCCAAATGGATGCCGCGCAGGATGCCGTCTTCAAGATACGGATCCCAGGTCGCGCCTTCCGGCACCGTGTACTTGCCGTTGACTTTGAACTTGCCGCGCCCTTTGACTGCCACCTGAACCAAAAGCGGCTGCCCCGGCACGGCGCGACGGGTGACGTCGGCGGTGAACGGCATCCAGCCGTTGACATGCGACCCCACCGGCGTCAGATCCGCCTCGTCCGCTCCGGCTGACACGTCCGCGCCGAAGTTGACCGCGTCGAAGGCCAGACGTACGACCTGGCCCGCCGCGCTCTTGGGGATGAGGACTGTCGCGCGGTACGTGCCCCCGTCACAGGTCAGCCCCTGCGTCCGCCAGCCGCCGGCCGGGACAGCGATCTTGGCCCACGCCCCGCCTTCGGGCTTGAACTCCCAGGCGGTTCCGGCCGCGCTGGACAGATCCAGCCGGACGGTCGTGAGGGAGGCGGCCCACGAGGCAGAGGAGGCGGAAAGGGCTGTAAGGAGCCAGAGCAGGGCAAGGGCGTGGAGCGGGCGGCGAACGTGCATAATTGGAAGTCCTCTCTTGTGCCGGGCTGTTTGACCGGCAAGCGTGGCTCTTGACATCGCGGCCGGGGCGGGGTAACATTGTAGCTCTGACACAACTGACACCCGGCC
>JAYTRQ010000829.1:0-23012 GCA_043746125.1 Armatimonadota bacterium
GAACAGGTTGGCGATACTCTGGCCGTAAACGGCCATGATCAGGATCGCCAGCAGGATATCCGGGAAGGCGAACATCATGTCGGTGACGCGCATCAGGACCGTGTCGGTCGCTTTCCCGTAGTAGCCGGCCAGCAGGCCGACGGGGATGCCCACCAGCAGGACAATCGCCTCCACCCCCACCCCGACGGCCAGCGAGATACGCGCCCCGACGGCCAGTCGCGTCAGCAGGTCGTAGCCAGTGTCGTCCGTGCCCAGCCAGTGCCGGGCCGAGGCGGGGGCGCTGATGTCAGAGGTCGGGTGCGCGTAGCTAAACGGCGAGATGAGCGGGTAGACAACGGCCAGCAGCACGATCAAGGCCAGGATTATCAGACTCACGAACGCCAGCGGGTTCCGCAGCAGCCGCTTCCAGACGGCGGCACCAGGACGGGGGCGTGCCTCGGCCAGCCCATCCGCCTCCTGCTGTTCCTGTTCCAGTATGACGCTCATCCCGGCCCCTCTATCGCCTTGACGCGTGGGTCCAGGAAGGCATAGGCCAGGTCCGTCAGCAAGTTAATCCCGACAAAGATCACGGCCAGAAGCAGCGTCGTCCCTTCAATGACGGAATAATCGCGGTCGGCCAGCGACGTGATGGATGCAGCCCCGACGCCCGGTATGGTGAACACCGTCTCAACAACGAACGACCCGGACAGCAGGTACCCGAACGAGACGCCCGCCGTGGTTAGCACGGGCAGGAAGGCGTTTTTGAGCGCGTGCTTGAACAGAACCGTGGCGGGTGAGAGGCCTTTAGCGCGGGCGGTTCGGACGTAATCCTGCCGCAGCGTCTCCAGCATGGAGGCCCGGGTCATCCGGGCGATCAGGGCGGCAGGCCGGGCGGCGAGGACGATAGCGGGCAGAACTAGATGGTCCGGTGTGATGGTCCACAGATTGTCCTGCGCGGGCGGCGGGAGCCAGCCCAGTTGCAGGACGAAGACCAAAATCAGAACGGGCGCGAGGACGAAGTTCGGGAGCGTGACGCCGAGCAAGACGGACGTCATCAGCAGCCGGTCCAGGATGCTGTTCGGCCTGAGAGCCGCCGCCAGCCCCGTCAGGATGCCAACGACGAGAGCCAGAAGAATGGCCGAAACGGCCAGCAGGGTAGTGTTCGGCAAGCCGCGCTTGAGGAAGTGCGCGACCGGCTCCCGGTCGGGCCGGAACGAGCGGCCTAAATCCCCATGCGCGACTCCGGCCAGGTACAGGCCGTAACGGGTCAGGACGGGCTTGTCCAGGCCTAGATCGTGCCGGGCGATGGCGATGGCAGCAGGCGTGGCCTTCTCCCCCGCCGCGATCAGGGCAGGGTCACCGGGCGCGGAGGCCGCGATGAAGAAGGTCAACGTGCAGACGGCCCACACGGAGACGAGGGCAAGGCCGAGACGCTTGAGCAAAAATAGAAGCATAGGGCCTACCGGGTGCTGCCCATGTCGCGGCCCTGGGCGTCGTATTTCTCAACCCAGAAGGAAACGACCTTGCCGTCCGGCCCGGCGATCTGAACCAGCGTATGCCCGTCGCCGTAGGTCATCGCGTGTCGGTTGCCTTCGGCGTCCACATGGGCGGCTACTTTGCCGCGGAGATACTGGATCGTGCTGATACTCCGACCCGGTCCGCTGGGGTCGGGGACGCTGATGGTCTTGAGCAAGGTGCGATTGCCGCCGATGGCGTAAGTGAAGACGTATCGGGACAGGCCATTGGGCGACGCGGCCGTCAGGACCGTGGACACCGCCAGCAGGGATGCGCCGGGCAGGCCGGGCGTGGCCGCAAAGCGGTAATGGGTCGTCGCCCCGAGATTGTCCTTGACGTCAGAGAGGTTACCGTCCGAATCGTATAGCAGCGTGAGCAGCGGTTTCCGACCCTGCGAGTCCACGGCCCCACGCAGGCGCCTCGCGCCATCCCATTGCAGAAAAAATCCGTTGCCGACGGTGTTGGTGATGCCGCCCAGCGGGTATGAGCCGTCCCCGGCGGGCAGGAACAGCCAGTGCGTCTGGTCCCGCCACGTGAACGAAAAGGCCTGCCACTGGCCCGGCGTGGTGCCGGGGCGGCCGACGATTTCGCAAGGCATCCCCGTCTCAAACTTGCCCGTCGGCTGGCCAGTAGGGTCCAGAAGGGGCTTGATCAGCTCGTTGCAGCCGTTCGCGTGGTGCAGGATCAGCGCCCCCCAAGTGGCAGGGGACGCGGGCGTCAACGTGACGTCGTAGTTGTGGACCCAGCCCGCCGACAGGCCGGGCGAGCCGTAGCCGGCCAGGGCGCGATTGCTGTAGTAGGCGCGGCGGAAGAAAGCGCTCGTCCCAATCGGGTTGAAAGCCTTCCAGTCCGCATCGTTTACATATTCTTCCGCTCCAGTCGCGAGGTTAACCTGCATCCCGCTGGACGGCCCGAAGCTGGAGGCGCCGTCAAACAGCTTGCCGCCGCCGTCGGGAAGATCGCCTTGGGAGGGATCGTAATCGGCGTGGTTAGTCGGGTCCACCGGCTCCACGCTGCTGGCCCATGGCGGCACCACGCGTTTGTCATAGGCCGGCGCGGCTGGGGGAGCGGCGGGAGCCGGCAGCACGATGACCGGAGGCGTCGGGGCAGGGACGGGCGCAGGGATCGGCGCGGCCGGAGGGGCGGGCGCAACTTCGACGGGGGCGGGAGCGGGGGCGGCGTCCGGCGCAGGGGCAGTGGCATCCAGGGTAGGAGCGGCGTCCTGCGCCCAGGCGGGAGCACAAATCTGCAGGCCGAAGGCGAGGAGCATGGGGAGCAGGATGTCGGGGCAGCGGGTCTGCATGGGGCCTCCGGTCGTTAGTTATTTGGCGCTACTTCGCCAGCGTCAGATTCTTGTAGGGCAGATGCCCCATCAGACCATCGTCTAAGTTCTTGACGTAGGGTTTAACCAGCTCAATGTCCTTCTGATAGTACAGCGGGATCACGGGCACGTCATCGGCGGCGATGCGGGCGGCCCGGCGGTACAGCGGGGCGCGTGTCTTCGGGTCCCGGTCCACGTCGGCTTTGTCTACCAGGGCGTCAAACTTGGGGTTGGAGTACCCCGTGTGGTTCTCTCCGCCGTGCGTGCGGAGCAGGATGGTGTAGAAGTCCTGCGGGTCCAGATAGTCCGCCGCCCAGCGGATATGGTAGCAGTCCAGAGAGTTCGTATGCTCCTGGTCCAAGAGCGTCGCCCACTCCATGACCTTGGGCTGGACCGTGATGCCCAGATTGGTCTGCCACATGTCTCGCAGGAGGTCTACGGTCTTCGCTAGGTCGGGGTACGACTCGCGGAACGTCACGTTGATGACGGGGAAACCCTTGCCGCCGGGGTAGCCGGCCTGGGCGAGCAGGGCCTGAGCCTTGGCAGGATCGTAGGGGTAGCCTTTGAACGCGGGATCGTAGCCGGGGATGCCTTCGGGCAGCAGGTCTTCAGCCGTGTTTACGGTGTCGCGCATGGCGACCGACCGGATGCGTGTCTTGTCGGTGGCGTAAGCTAAAGCCTGGCGGACGCGGACGTCGGCGAACGCGGGGACCGTCTTCTCGTTCAGGCCCACATAGAATGTCTGGGCGCGGGGCCAGTAGTGGATCTGGTCTTTGAGAGCAGGATCTTTCCGGTCGGCGTCCAGGTCGCCCTTGGCCTCATCCACGATGTCTAACTGCCCAGCCACATACTCATCGTGGCGTGTCCCGGCGTCTTTGATGATGGGCCGCTCCTGGCCCGCCACCTTAGGCACCCCACCCCAGTAGGCGGCGTTGGCAGCCAGAATAACTTTGGTACTGCGCTGGTAACCAGTCAACTTGAACGGGCCCGTCCCCGCGCCCTTGACGACGTCCACGTCGGTCAGCTCGACGCCATCTTTGGCTTCGGCCGGCGAGAGCACGTAGCCGGTCGGGTAGGTCAGCGTGAACAGCCAGTAGGCCTTGGGCGCGGTGATGGTGATGGCGACGGTCTGCGGGCCTATGACTTTGACGCCGGTTAGGTCTTTGGTCTTGCCGCTGTTCAGTTCTTTCGCGCCCTGAATGTCGCCTAAGTAGGAGAGCGCGACGGTGGATTTGAGGGCGGGATCGAGGGCGCGGCGCAGTGAGAAGTAGACAGCCTGGGCAGTGACGGATGTGCCATCTTGGAACTTCGCGCCTGGCCGTAAGTGGAACGTGTAGGTGAGGCCATCCGGGCTAACATCCCACTTCTCAGCTAATGCAGGGGCGAGCGTGTTCTGCGGCGTCCACTGAACCAGGCCCTCAAAAATCTGCTGCAAGACGTCAATCGTCGTGCCATCCTCGACCTTGGCGGGATCAAACGTGGTCGGGTCGGACAGGAGCGGCAGGCGCAGGACGTTATTGGTGGGCGGCGCCCCCGCGCTCTGCTTGTGGCCACAACCGGGCGCAAGGGCTAGGGCAGCGGCAAGAGCAACGGGGAGGAAACGGTGGCGGGGGGTCAAAAGGAGTCTCTCCTGTCAAAAGCGGGGTGGAAGATGGCCTATTATACCACGCCCGTAAACCCGCCCGTAAAAGCATTCATCCGAAACGATGCAAAAAACGCTTGACATTTCACCCCGCCTGTGTTAAAGTAAAAAGCGTGAACTAGATTTCCGTCCCGATCCCACATTTGAGCCAGCCGGAACACGACCCGCTGCCGCGTTAAACACCCTGCCTGGAGGCGTCCCTGATGAAGCTCTCGATCAAAGGTTCTCTGAGAGGCCTGACCAGTGCGGCGACCATACTCGCCGCCGCACTCGGCCTGAACCTACTCGGCCCACACCGAGCCTATGCCGCTCCCGCTCTCGCCCTGCCCGGCGAGTCGGACCTGGGCGTCACCATCCTCAGCCCTGACCCGCGCATCCCGCTCACGGGCCTGAAGCCTGTCGAGATCTCCGCGTTCTACCAGGGCACGACCGGCAACCAAATCGTTTCCGTAGACCTGATCCTGGATGGCGCCAAAGTCGCCAGCAAGATGCTGGACGTACCTGAGACGCGCGGCGTGGTCTCGTTCCTGGTGGATGCTTCCCAGTTGTCGGCCGGCACGCACCGTGTCGTCGTCCGGGCCACGGCGGCGGACCAGGAAGTCAAATCGGCCAAATCCGAGTTCAGCTTCGGCGCGGTCCAGGGCGCAGAGACGATGGCGGCTCCAGCCATCGCCACGATGCCGGCCCTTCCCGGCCAGACGTCCGGTGCGGCCCCCACCCTGCGGCTGATCAACCCGACGGAGGACGGTCGCGCACGCGGCGTCGTCACCCTGCACGTCGAGGCGACTGACCCAAGCGGGAAGACCCCCTACGTCTCACTGTTCATTGACAAGACGTTCAAGACCCTCCGCAACTTCGCGCCGTACGAGTTTGAGTGGGACACGACGGCCTATCCTAACGGCTACCACGAAATCCAGGCATTCGGCTACAACGACTCGCCCAACGTCGGCCATTCCCAGACCCTGCGGCTGTACGTGAACAACCCTGGCGGCGAGACGCAGGTGCGTCACGACCTGCTCGACGGCATCAAGACCGCCCGCGCGGCCGTTCCTCACACCTTGCGTCATCGCGCCTCCCTGCGGACGACGCGCCCCATAGTGGCCGACGTGCCGACACTGGCCCCCCTGCCCAAGTTGATGCCCGAAACGATGCCGATGCTTGCAAGCTCGCGGACATTGCTTCGGCTGGCCCAGCCCCGCCGGGCGGCTTCGGCCTCCCGGAAGACGCAGGGCCGTCCGAGGCCCCTGCGCCGGCCGGACCTGCTGGTTGCCGAGACGCCTCCGATGGCGCGCCTCATGGGAACCTTGTCCACCCGTGAGACCCTGGCACGGATCGCGCGGGGCACCGAGTCGCTCCGGTTCGGGTCGCTGTCTTTCGCGCCGGACCTTTCCGCTCCCTTCCTGGCCGAGCGCATGATGACGCCGGCCACCGCCGCCCCGAAGACGCTGACACCGACACAACACTTCAAGCCGCTGCCGTTGGCCGCCTCTCGGTCCAAAACGACCGTCTCACCGGACCTGAACCCGGAAGGCACCCCGCTAGCGGGCCGCCACGCGCCCGGCAAAATGGCTCGGGTTCAGCAGTCACCCTTGCACCTGCCCAACGAAGACCTGGCCCTGCCATTCCTCTCCGGCCCGCGCGTCATGTTGCCATCGGGTTCGCCAGACGTGAAGATCATGTCCTACCGGGCCGAGATGCGGTTCGCACACGACGTCGTCAAGCCCGTGATGCGGATGCACGCGTTGCGGGTCCACTTCCCGGCCAGCCTGGGCAGCCTTCTACGGAGCGTCGGGCAGACGTCGGTCTTGTTCAACCAGACCACAGTTAAGATGGACCGTCCGATCTCTGCCCAGGGGAACATCGTCTTCGGACCGCTGCGCCAGATCTTCGAGCAGGGCGGCGGGACGCTGACATGGCAGTCCCGGACGGGTACAGTGCGGGCAAAGAACGCCACGCGGGACATCGTACTGACCATCGGCAAGCGTCAGGCTTTGGTGAACGCCAAAACCGTGGTGCTGGACGGCAAGCCGTATTTGATGACGGGCCGGACGATGGTGCCGCTGTCATTCATCTCAATGGCGCTCGACGCCGACGTGCAGTATGACGCGGCGACTGGGCATCTGCTGATCACGAGCCGCAAGTAGGCCAGACAGTCACTTGAACAACGAAAGCCCCGCGCCTTACGGCGCGGGGCTTGTTCATTGGGACAGCAGGGAATTATCCCCGATCCCGTGGACTCAGGCCACCGCAGGGATCTTGGCCTCCGGCTTGCTCTCGTTCTTCTTCTCCGTTTTGGCCTCAACCTTCGCTTCTGTCTTGGCAGGCTCCACTTTCGGCACGTCCGGCTTGCTTTCGCCTGGCGCTTCCGCCTTAGGGGCCTCCACTTTGCCTGCGTCCGTCGGGGCTGACGAACCGCCCGACTTGGGGGCGTAGTCATTCACATAAAAACCCGACCCCTTGAATGAAATCCCAACAGGGTAGATGCGCTTGCGGAGGACGCCACTGCACGAGTCGCAGACCTTCAGTGGGTCGTCTTTGATGCTCTGGAAGATCTCGAACTGGTTGTCGCAGGAAAGGCATTCGTAACCATAGGTCGGCATAGGACGGTTGCACCTCACGGATCGCTAAGTAGTTCTGTTTCATCAGTATAACACGTAATCGCGAAAGGCCGGTTCCCCATGAACGTCCCTGACATAGACACCCTCACGACCGAGGCCATCAACCCGGACCTGACCGACATTGACGCCCTGCCCCTGGAAGCCCGGCTGCGCCTGATGAACGACGAGGACGCCCGCGTCGCCGCCGCCGTGACCTTAGAAATACCTCACGTCGCCCGCGCCGTACAGCGGGCCGCGGCCTCATTCCGAGCGGGCGGACGCCTGCTCTACGTCGGGGCGGGCACGAGTGGGCGTCTTGGCGTGCTTGACGCAGCCGAGTGCCCACCCACCTTCGGCGTCCCGCCGGGCCTGGTGGTCGGCCTGATTGCGGGCGGTCCGGGCGCGATGTTCTCGGCCGTGGAAGGCGCAGAGGATGACCCGGACTTAGGGGCCACTGCGATCATCGAAGCGGACGTCACGGACATTGACACCGTCGTCGGCATCAGCGCTTCGGGCCGCGCCCCATTCGTGCTGGGGGCGCTCCGTCAGGCCCTCAAACGGGGCGCGTCTACGGTCGCCGTGACCAACAACCGGCCCTCGGAGATGGAAGGCATCGCGGCTATCACCATCGCCCCGGTCGTCGGACCCGAAATCCTGGCCGGCTCGACGCGGTTGAAGAGCGGGACAGCACAGAAGATGGTGCTGAACATGATCTCGACCGGGGCGATGATGGAGATCGGCAAGACCTACGGCAACCTGATGGTGGACGTCCAGGTTACCAACCTGAAGCTAAAAGCCAGGGCAGTCAGCATCGTCCGCCAGGTGACGGGGGCCAGCCGGGAGCGGGCTGAGGAGGCCCTGGCCGTATCCGGCGGCTCCGCCAAGATCGCCATCATCGTTGTGCAGACCGGCACGACGCCTGACGAGGCCCGGCAGCGGCTGGCCCGCGCCGGCGGCTTCCTGCGCCGTGCGCTGTCTGATGACAAAGAGTGAGGTATGATAGAGGCGGCAGAATTTGGCGTTACACACAGCCCCGGCGTGAGGCGTTACACACAGCCCCGGCGCGAGGCGTTACACACAGCCCCGGCGCGAGGGGATAAATCCCTCTCGCTAGATAAGCGTCCTTCGGACGAGGCTAATCGATAACTGTCCGACAACCGTATCGTCGCCTTTTGGTTCGAAGGCTAGGTCCGAAGGCTGGGTCCGAAGGACCCTTTGACATTCCTTGTGCCGTTCTGGACACCCGCCGTGTACCCAGCGTCACGGTGCATCTACTGACTTGACGCCTCTTATGCTCCCTACCCTGCCACCCATTCTCTCCCGCCTTCGCGGCGGCCTTGCGGCCCTGCTCATCCTCGCCGGTGCGGCGGGCGTCCTGGTCGGGACACTCGCACCGTGGGCGACGTTTAAGCTGTTCCACAACATTGAGATCAACCTGCCCGGCCTGGTCTTCCTGTGGGGTGGGCTGTGCCTCTCAGTCGCCTCACTAGTCCTCCTGGGGATGCGCCGTTCGCCCCTGCTGTGCCTGCTGGGGGCTTTGGTTATCTTGTTCAGCTTGGGGAAAGCGCGGACGGAGATCCCGCTGGGCATCCGGCGGCAGATCGTCGGGGCGCAGGGAGCGCTGGTGCCCCTGAACCGGTTGCTGGACCAGTTCCACATCAACGGCGAGAACGGGACCTGGCCCATCGAGGTGGCGACCTTCCAGGACCGGGAGGCGAACCTGATCGCGGACGGGGTGACGTGGACCAGCGATGGGGCACTAGTTCTGCTGCTCGGGAGTGTCCTAGGCCTGCCGGGGGATCCCGCCCTGGTCTGGATCTACGCCCGAACGGTCCGCGCCCGGTGCCGCGCCTGCGGGGCACGCTGGATGCTGTCACGCGGCGCGAAGCACTGCCCAGTCTGCGGCGCATCCACAGTACCCGCGCACGTCCGCGAGTGCCCCCACTGTCATACCATCGCCCGCAAAGGCGACTGCCACTGCGTCGCCTGCGGCACGACCCTGCCCGCTCTGGCCGAGCGGCCTGAGCGGACAGCACGGCGAACAGGGGCAGATTAACCGCACCGCGTCTGCCATAGGGCTAATCGTCCTCAAAGTCGCCCGCCTTTAGCCTCGCCAGGAACTCCGCGAAGGTACTTGCACGATCTATACACTCGCCAGAGTCATGCTGAAAGTGAACCACCGGGACTCCTCCATCTTCACGGAGGCGGCTGTAATCAAAGCAATACCAGTTTTCATTGGCCTGCGCGAAAGGTAGAAGCTGGCTGTGGTCGCTTTCATCCTCCTCCAATGCTTCTGGAAGCCATTGCCCATTAGCATAGTTTTGAACGATCGCGTTCCATTTACCCCACGGCCTGCGCTCATCGGCCACGGGGAAAATCTAAATGCCCTCTGCGCCGAGGCCGTTGTTCTCAAGGAACCAGGCATGGAACGATGAGGCAAAACGAAAGCCAAGTTGCTGTTCGGCATCGTCAAGATTAGTTGGCTTCGTGCCAAAGACTTTGTCCAGATTCGTTGACATAATAGCGATTGTACACTCTCCTGCCTGCGTTAGTGGCCACCACCCCGCCCTGCGTCTTCCGCCTCGCCCCTTGACACTCCCTCCTCTTTTGGGCTATACTTCGATCACGATACTTTCAAGACCGCTGGGGGTGCCGACGTTTCGACGTTGGCTGAGAGGCAATCGGCCAACCCCAAAAACCTGATCCGGGTCATGCCGGCGTAGGGAAGCGGAGGATTGGTCCGCTTTGCTCCCTGTAAGGCCGCCGTCCCCACTTCCTGGGGTCGGCGGCCTTTTTGCGTCCCAACCAGACGCCCAGCAAGGGAAACAAGACAAATGCAAGTTGCCAGCCGCAAAGGCTTCACGCTGATCGAACTGCTCGTCGTCATCGCCATCGTTTCCATCCTGGCGGCGATACTCTTTCCCGTCTTCCAGCAGGTCCGGGAGAACGCCCGGCGGACAGCGTGTCTCTCTAATGGACGTCAGATCGGACTGGCCGTACGGCAGTATATCCAGGACTCGGACGAGACGATGCCGATCTTCCAGGCGTACAACACGTCGGTGTCGGGCGGCGATCCGGGACAGCCGGGACATAAAGGGGTGGAAGACGAACTGCTGCCGTTCACGGGGAGCCGTGACCTTTTCAAGTGCCCGGACGACGCGGGCGGGCCGGCGACGGGCGGTAAAACGTACCGCGATAAGTATGGCTCTTCCTACCGCTTCACCCAGGCCTGCTACACCATCGCGCCCGGCGCGGACGGCTCGCACGAAGACGATGTTGAGATGGATGATGCCGCCGCCACGGCGGCGGCCGGGCTGACCATCGCCGTTCCGCACGTTATCACGGACGCACAGTTCGACGTACCCTCAGATACTCGCATCATGCGGGACGAGATGATGCCCTGGTCCGCTCCAGACCAGGACCCCGGCGGCACGCTCTACGGCTATGTGCCACCGGCCAGTGGGACCACGAGCTACTACCAACAGTGGCACCCCCGCGGGGGCACCTTCATCTTCGCGGATGGCCATGCGAAGTTTCTGACGTCCGCCGACGCTTTCAACAAAACGGCAGCAACGCCGGACGGCAAGACATTCAACGACAGCTATTACTACGGATACGACTAGCCTGCATGAACGTCTTGATCCTAGTCAACGGCACGCCACCGTCTCAACCTCTGTTGGCGCGGCTGGCCGCCTCCCATGACCTGTTCCTGGTTGTGGACGGGGCCGTCTACGCCGCGACCGAGCGGGGCGTCACGCCCGATGTCGTCTGCGGCGACTTCGACTCGGTGCCGCTAGAGACGGCCCAGCGGCTGTTTCCAGACGCCGAGATGGTCCCAACGCCGGATCAAAACCTGGCCGACGGGGAGAAGGCCCTGCGGCTGGCGCAGGAGTGGGGGGCTTCGTCAGTCACTCTGACGGGCACGGTGGGTGGGCGCATGGACCACTGGCTGGGCCACATCACCCTTCTGCTCCGATATCACGCGGAGATGGCGCTGACCCTCCGGGAAGATGGGACGGAGACAAGGGCGGTCTCGGGAACGGACGACAGACCAGGGGAGTGGGTAGTAGTAACGCGGCCCAGCGACACGATCTCGCTGCTGTCCCTGGACGGTCAGGTGCGGGCGTCGGTTGTGGGAGTACAATGGCCACTGGACGGGTTCGCCCTGCCGGTCGGTACGCAGGGCCTGTCTAACCAGGCGACGGGAGACCGCGTCGTCGTTCAGGCACGCGGGGGCGTTTTGGTCGCCTGTCACCTATTTGACGAAATGGGAGCGGACGGGCCATGACGCTCCGCGCCGCCTTTCAACCGCTGGACTGGCTTGTCTTAGGCCTGTACTTCGCCTTTCTGCTGGTCGTTGGCTTCCGGCCCCGGCGCGAGACGACCGAAGACTACCTGATCGCCGGGCGCAGCCTGAGCCTGCCGGTCTTCGTTGCCACGCTTGTCGCTACTTTTTATGGGGGGATCTTAGGCGTCGGCGAGTTCGTCTACAACTCCGGCGTGGTCACCTGGACGACGAACGGGCTGCCCTATTACGTCTTCGCGCTGCTGTTCGCAGTCTTCCTGGCCCGGCGGGTCCGGGGCGGGTCGGCGAACGTGTACACCATTCCCGACAAGCTAGCACAGGCGTATGACCGCAAGACCGCGCTACTTGGCGCGGCCTTCGCGTTCGTCTACGCCGCGCCGTCGGCCTACGTCCTGATGGCCGGAACGCTCCTGCGCGTCCTGTTCGGCTGGCCGCTCATCCCCGCCATGCTGGCGGGCCTCGCCTTCTCGGTCGTCTACGTCTTCCGGGGCGGGTTCCTGGCCGACGTCCGGGTCAACACACTGCAATTCGGGCTGATGTTTCTGGGCTTCGGGGCGGTGACGGCGTTATGCCTGGGGAGGTTCGGCGGGACGGCGTTTCTGCTCGCGCCGGGTCATCTGCCGCCGGATCACTTAAAGCTGGACGGGGGGATGGGTACGGGCTACGTCGTGGTCTGGTTCTTCATCGCCCTGGTGACGCTGACCGATCCGGGCTTCCACCAGCGGTGCTACGCCGCCAAGACGCCGCGCATCGCGGCCGTGGGCATCGGCCTGGCCGTGCTCTGCTGGATGATCTTTGACGCCCTCTCCACGACTACGGGCCTATTCGCCCGCGCCCTGCTGCCTCATCTGTCCGACGCCAAGCTGGCCTTCCCAGCCCTGGCCGAGCGGATCCTGCCGCCGGGCTGGAAGGGGCTGTTCTACGTGGGAATGCTGGCCCCGATCATGGCAAGCACGGTCTCGTACACGTTTATCGCGGCCGTGACCGTGGGGCGGGACTTCACGTGGCGTCTGCGCGGCGACACGGACAACAGCCGCGTGCCCACCTACACGCGCTGGGGGCTGGCCTTGACGTCCGTGCTGGCCCTGGTGATCGCGGTCCTCATCCCGTCCGTCGTGCATCAGTGGTACGCCTTCGGCAGCGTCTTCGTGCCGGGCGTCCTGCTCCCCCTGCTCGGGGCCTACGCGCCCGACGCCCGCTGGCGTCCGTCGGGCGGCTTCGCCTTCGCGTCCATGCTGGGCGGGGCAAGCGTCGCGCTGGCCTGGCTGCTTTGGGGATGGGGGCACGGTGGCTACGACAATCCAGGCTACCCGCTCGACTGGCAGCCGATGTACCCCGGCCTTTTCGTGGCCGCGTCGGCGTATGGGATGGGACTAATTGCTAGGCGCGGCGGGGCAGGAGAAGAGGGCGGGGGGACCCCGCCCCTACAAGAAACGTCTGCATAGGGGCGGAGCCCCCTACCCTTCTGATGCATTCGCCGTCCTCTGCGGCTCTCTTGCTCGTTGCCTAACGCACCAAAGTCAGGCTCGTCTCCTGCCAGTAGTCGGTAAGGCTGCGATGCTCAAAGCAGTTCTCGTGCGGCTGTACCAAGACTTCCTCGTGCGTCTTCTGCGACAGCACCTTACAGCGCCAGACGGCGGCGGTCTGCGTGCCACTCGGCGAGGTCAAGTAGACGCGGTCTTTGTGGCGGCAGGATGCGCACTCGTGCGGCGTCTCGGCCTCCAGGGTGGTATTCACTAGTGGCCGTTCCAGAAGTGTCAGTGTCATGGCAGGGTCCCTCTTCTAATCTCACCGCCATTGTACCAGACACGGCGCAGAGTTTTATATAAAACTTTGTTAAGGTTGCATTAAGCTTTCCGCGCCCCGCCCGCTCCCCAGTCCCTCGCTTCTGGTATAATATGGGCATCATGCCAGACCACCAGACGGAATCAGACCGCCAAAGCGACATAGACCACCAGAAGACCATCCGCAACTTCTGCATCATCGCCCACATTGACCACGGCAAGTCCACGCTCGCCGACCGGATTCTGGAGTTCACCGGGACCGTGCAGCGGCGGCACATGCAGGAACAGCTCCTGGACTCGATGGACATTGAGCGCGAGCGCGGCATCACCATCAAGATGGCCGCCGTGCGGATCAACTACAAGGCGTCCGACGGCGTGGACTATGAGATGAACCTTATTGACACGCCGGGCCACGTGGACTTCACCTACGAGGTCTCTCGGTCGCTGGCCGCCTGCGAAGGGGCCGTACTGGTCGTGGACGCCGCCCAGGGGGTCGAGGCGCAGACGTTGGCGAACGTCAACCTGGCGATGAACAACCATCTAGAGATTGTCCCCGTCATCAATAAGATTGATCTGCCCGCCGCCGACCCGGACCGTGTGGCCGAGGAGATCGAGGAGGTGCTGGCGATTGACGCCAGCGAGGCCATCCGGGCATCCGCCAAAGAGGGCATCGGCACGTACGAGATCCTGGAGTCTATCGTCCGGCGCGTTCCACCCCCACAGGGTGATCCGAGCAAGCCGCTCCGAGCGCTGATTTTTGACAGCCACTTTGACGCCTATTTGGGCGTGGTCGCCTACGTGCGGGTTCGGGATGGTGAGATCGCGCCCGGGACGCAGATCCGGGCGATGGCGAGCGGGAAGACCTTCGACGTCACGAGCGTCGGCATCTTCGCGCCGCGCATGAAACCGGTCGCCAAGCTGATGACCGGCGAGGTCGGCTACATCACGGCCAGCGTCAAGACCGTCGGCGATTGCCGGGTCGGTGACACGCTCACCATTGCCCACCACGGCGCGACGGAGCCTCTGGCAGGCTACCGGCAGGCCCTCCCCGTAGTCTTCTGCGGCCTGTACCCCGTGGACAGCAGCCAGTATCCCGAATTGAAAGAGGCCCTGGCCCGGCTCCAGCTCAACGACGCTGCACTGACCTTCGAGCCGGAGTCGTCGGCCGCCCTGGGCTTCGGCTACCGCTGCGGCTTCCTGGGCCTGCTGCACCTGGATATCGTGCAAGAGCGCCTGGAACGCGAGTTTAACCTGACTTTGATCGCCACCGCACCCAGCGTCATCTACAAGGTACATCTGACCGACGGCGAGGTCATCGAGGTAGACAACCCGGCCAATCTGCCGCCGGTCACCAGCATCGCCAGCATGGACGAGCCGTATGTGACGGCCAACATTATCATCCCGTCCATCTACGTCGGGGTCGTCATGGACCTGGCCCGCGACCGGCGGGGCGTCTACCTCCGCACGGAGTACCCGGCCAAAGACCGGGTGATGATCTTCTACAAGCTGCCCCTGAACGAGATTCTAATGGATTTCTTCGACCAGCTCAAGTCGCGGACGAAGGGCTACGCCTCGTTCGACTACGAGATGAGCGGCTACGAGCCATCCCACCTGTCTAAATTGGACATCAAAATAAATGACGACCCCGTGGACGCCCTCTCGTTCATCACGCACCGGGACAAGGCCCAGGAGCGGGGCCGTCAGATCGTGGAGAAGCTGAAAGAGGTCATCCCGCGCCAGCAGTTCGAGATCAAGCTGCAAGCCGCCATCGGGGCCAAGATCGTCGCCTCCGAGCGCATCTCCGCCCTGCGAAAGAACGTCATCGCCAAGTGCTACGGCGGCGACATCACCCGCAAGCGCAAGCTGTTGGAGAAGCAGAAAGAGGGCAAGAAGCGCATGAAGTCCATCGGTAGCGTCGAGATCCCCCAAGAGGCCTTTATGAGCGTTCTGAAGCTGGGGAGCGATTAGACCTGGAGGAAAAGCCACGTATCAGCAAGAGCAGGTCCGCGTCCCCTATCCCGAATACCGCGCGATTGGGAGCTTCTTCGGGCGCATCTCAAGACCCATGAGAAACAGCCTCGCGCTCTGGCCGCCTTCGGCCCCATCGTCACGCGCGGCAGCACGGTCATCCTAGTGCAACTAGACAACGAACACACCTTTAACAATTTGGGCAATGGCGTCGGCGGGGGCACGGACCTGCCAGACGCCTCCTACCGGCATTACCAGCAGGTGGCGCTCAAGGCCGGCGTGATCGTTCCCTACTTCTTCAGCGGCCTCAACCACAGCGACGACCCGGCGGGCGACGGCCCCTTGGACACCTCGGATCGCACCACCCCCTGGTACAGCGCAGAGTTCTGGACGGGCTGGTATGGCTGGCACGGCGTCTCCCAAGAGAAGCGCCGCAAGCTCGTCCGGACGACCTGGAAGATCCTCGCTTACGGTGGCGCGGGTTACACGCATTACACGATGGCGGGCGGCTCGGACTTCGACACCTGGAACGACAATGAGCAGGCCGCCTCCTACGACTTCGGCTCGCCCATCGGGCAGGCCGGCGACTTCCGCCCGGACTACTCTCCCTTAAAGCGGGCCGCCCTGTTCGCCGATGCTTTCCCCCTGATCCTCGCCGACTTCATCGCCGTGGGCGGGGGAGGCACGACTACGGTTACGAATTCCCAGATACTCGTCACCAACCGGCGGGGCCAGGCCGGCCACATCCTCTTCCTAGACAACAGCGGCGATCAGCCCCAATCGGTGCAGGTCAAAGCCGCCGACGGGGCGCTTTATCCCACGGCGGGGCCGATTCGCCTGGACGCGGGCGAGATCATGCCTGTCGTCATAGGCTACCCGCTGCGGCCCAATGTCAGCCTGACCCTGGGCGCGGCGCGGATACCTGGCACGGCAGGCCGTAATGTGCTGATAGTTTTTGGCGAGGAGGGGAGGACCCCATCCGGGGTCAAGATCGTTGTGGAACAGGCAGCCAGCCGCCGGGACGTGTCCCCCATGTCACAAGCGCCCCTGCCAAAGGCGTCCACCGGCACTGAAGAGAGGACCCAGTATGCCGGTTCCTCAGTGCCGGTGGACGCTTGGTCCGGTTGCATGGCGCTATCACGTCAGAAATCTATCCTATGAGTGCGGAAATCGCTGTCATCGCTGCTTATGTCGGGATCGGCGCGAACCTGGGGGATCGGGCGGCCAATGTTGCCGAGGCCTTGCGGGAACTGGGCGCACAGCCGACAATAGAGGTAGTGCGCGTGTCCTCGCTGTATGAAACCTCGCCGGTCGGACGGACGGACCAGCCGGACTTCCTGAACGCGGTCGCCGCCGTCCGGACGATGCTTGCGCCAAACGACTTTCTGCGGGCTCTTTTGGACACTGAAAACAAAATGGGCCGGGTGCGAAACCTACGATGGGGGCCGCGCGTTATAGACTTAGACCTGCTGCTATACGGGGACATGCAGGGAGACACACCGGGGCTGACGATCCCCCACCCTCGCCTGCGCGAGCGGGCCTTTGTGTTGGTCCCTCTAGCCGAGATCGCGCCGAATCTGCGCCTACCCGGTGATGGACAGAGCGTGAGCGACCTCGCGGAAGCCATTCAAAAAAGAGCTGGGAGCGAAGGGAACATTCGGCGGCTGGCTGTCGTCTAAGGGTTATTAGCCCGTTCCGTCCCGCCCGCCGCCTCCCAGCACCATAGGAAAAGTGAGTAGGACTGGCATGATCTTCTCTTACCAGGCAAAAGACAACACGGGACGAACCATCACCGGATCCCTCGACGCGCCCGATGAACGCCGAGCGGCCCAGGACATCCGCGAGATGGGCTACTTCCCCATGCGCCTCGCGCCGCAGCGGGGCGGGACGGCCGCTCTGGAGCGGGACAGCCAGTCACCTTTAAGTGCGACTCCACCCACGTACCACCAACGTTCGCGGATCTCGTTCGGGCAGTGGCTCCTAATCAGCTTCGTGTGGCCGATCTGGACCGGCGTCGGCCTGCGCGACATGGCCCTGACGTACCGGCAGTTCTCGGCTATGCTGAACGCGGGTGTCCCCATCTACCAGGGCCTGACGACGCTGACGCGGCAGACAAGCAACGGCGTCCTCCGGGGCTGCCTGCGGGCGATCAGCGAGCGCATCCAGCAGGGCGAGATGCTCACGGAGGCGATGGCCAAGTTCCCGTGGGTCTTCAAAGAGTTCCACCTGGCGATGATCGCGGCCGGGGAGCAGACCGGGCAACTCGACGTGATGATGTCCCGGCTATCGTCGGCCTTGGAGCAAGAGTACGCGCTTCGCAACTCAATCCGGCGCGAGCTACAGATGCCCATCGCGACGCTCCTGATGAGCTTCCTGCTGCCGCCCGTCGTGGACGTCATCGTCTTACACGACCCAGGCCTATACTACCGAGAGGCCGTCGCGCCCTTGCTGCTCGCGGGCGCGGTAGTGGCTGCCCTGTTCGTGACAGGCCGGCTCCTGTCTCAGTTCAAAGTGTTCTACGACGGCATTCTGGTCTACGTGCCAGCCGTTGGCGGCGCGATCCGCATGATCGCTCTGGCCCGGTTCTCCCGCGCGATTGCGTCGCTGTACGCGGCCGGGGTCGCCATCCCGGAGGCCATAAAGTTCGCGGCGGCAGCGACGGGGAACGCCTTCCTGGCGAAGCGTATGATGTCGGCGATTCCATCAATCATGGCAGGGCGCGGTATCGCCGAGTCGCTGATGGCGACCAACGTGTTCCCGCCGATGGTGATCTCGATGGTGGGCACGGGCGAGCAGACCGGCGGGCTGGACGCGACGATGGACAAGGTAGCGGAGTATTACGAGCAGGAATCGGCGGTCCGCCTGCACCAGCTCGGCGTCACGCTCGGCGTGGTCGCGATGGTGATCGCCGGCATCAGGGTCGCTATCGTCGCCGGCAACTTCTACACGGGCTACTTTAACAAAATGAACGACATGGCAAACCCAGACGGGCCATAAATGGTTTCACGGTCGCGCGGCTTTCATACGACTCTCCAGTCATCCGCGTGGGCGAGACGGGTAGGGGGATCAGAGACAGCAGGAATCGGAAACGACGGCATCATCTTTATCGTATACGGAGCACAGGACGATGAGCTTGCAGCGAAATTATTATGAGGTCCTGGGCATCCCACCAGGGGCGACCACGGACCAGATCAAAAAGAAATACCGGGAGCTAGCCCGGAAATTCCATCCAGACGTGATCCAGGACAAAGTCCTGGGACAGCGAGTCTTCTCGCAGATCAACCAGGCGTACCGCATCCTGGCCGACCCGGAGAGGCGCGAGCAGTACAACAGCCAGCTGAGCCAACAGGCCGCGGCAAGCGCCCCACCCGCTCGGGTGGCACAATCCAATCTCAACCAGGCACGGCCCGCGGCACCAGGGCAACCGACTGTTGCATCGAGACCACAACCGACCATGCCGCAGGCGACATCACAGCCGCAGGCGGGTGCAACCGGACAACGAACACAGAGGATTCAGCCAGTGGCATCGCCGCAGGCGCGGCCAACCGCTCCAGCCGCACAGCCGGGCGCCATGCAGAAGGAACAGGCCATGATCGGACTGCTCGCCAACGCCAGCAACGCGATCATGGCCGACAAACCCCTCGAGGCCCGTGCCTTCTGCGTCAAGGTGCTTGAGATAGACCCGAAAAACGTCCGTGCCCTGGAGGTTCTTGGGGACGCCCTCGTCAGCATGGGACGGCGTGAGGACGCCGCCGTGCAGTACCGGAACGCGCTCAAGATCGCGCCCAGCAGTATGATTCAGTCCAAGCTGAACCGGCTGGAAGAGGCCGCAACCGGGACCCGCACCAGCCCACCCACTGCGGAGGCCGACAAGCCCGGCGGCCTGTTCGGGCGTTTCATGGGGCGCAAGTAACAGGCGTCTATAGCACGCGGCGCGTGAGCAGTGGGGACTGGAAGATGGACCGGAAGAGGGCAACCGATTGGCGGGCGAAGGCGGCGAGTTTGACTCGCCGCCTTTCGTCTGCCTTGGCTCGGAGGAAGAGGGAAACAACGCGGGGGGAATAACGGAGACCCACCTGCGCCCGCAGGTAGGCATCCGCCTGGGCAGGCGTTAGGGCGGGGGCGACGCGGTACAAGCGCGGCGTGGTCATCGCCACGTACTCACTGGCGACGCACAGCATCTGCGCCTCGAACGGGATATTCCGGCCGGCCCGCCCGAAGGGGTAGCCGCTACCGTCTACATACTCGTGATGGTAACGGACGACGTCGGCCGTGGGCCTCAGAATTGGGATGGCGTCGAGGATGGCCGCCCCGACCCGCACATAGTCGCGTAACACGAATCGGTCGGCGGAGCCGGTGAGGCACGCGGGGGTATTCAGCAGGCCGTACGGGACGCCGACCTTGCCGATGCCGTGCAGGAGGGCCGCATACTCAAGCCGGCGCATGGCCGTAAAGCTTTGACCCCGCCGGCGGGCCATCCCGATCACATAGCGGGCCGTCTGCTCCGCGTGTCCCAGCAGGTGCGGCTCACGCGCCTCCACGGCGCGGGCCAGGGCGATGAACGTCTGCCTGTAGGAGTGCCGGATGCGCCAGGGTAGGTACAGCATCACGGCCGCAAGTGATGACGTGAAGACCAGGGCGGCCAGACAGTTACCGATTAGGAGCGAGGTGCTCAAGAGCGGCTGCTCCCAACGGCTGGGGAAGAGACGCCCAGCGTCTGTGGCAGAGAATCCCACAGGGAGTCGCCGGACCCGTCCGAGGGAGGCGCGTAGGTCTGCCCGGCCGCCTCTAGTTCTCTCTCACGAGCCAGCACAGCGATGAAGACTTCCACGACTTCCGCGTGGAACTGAGTCCCAGCGTGCCGCCTCAGCTCCTCGATGGCCGCTTCCTGAGCCATCGGCTGACGGTACGGCCGCTGATCTTCCTTGGCCGGCCCTCCCACCATCGCATCGAAGGCATCTACCACTGAGATGATGCACGACTCCAGGGGAATATCCTCGCCCGCAAGACCATCCGGATAGCCTTTGCCGTCAGGCCGCTCGTGGTGATGTCGTATCCAGTGGCCGACCTTGCCAAGAACGGTCATTTGCGTTACCAGGTCGGAACCGGTTACGGGATGCCGGCGGATCATGGCCCAGTCGTCGTCACTGAGATTGCCGATCTTGTTGAGTACCCGGTCGTCCACAGCGACTTTACCAATGTCGTGCAGGATAGCGGCATCTTCAATGTACTGCATGGAGGCGGGCGGCAGGTGCATCTCCTCAGCGATTAATTTGGCCCAGCGGGCGACACGGTGCAGATGCCCATGCGTGTAGGGATGCGCCTCCTGCATGATCCGGCCCAGCAGTTCAACCCCATGCTTGTAGGCGGCCAGCGTCTTTTCGTGCGTAATGACCACCGTGCGGAGGGCGTAAACGGGCAGGATGATGAACCCGATTCCGAGCCACCAGTGTTCCCCATACAAGACGGCAGTCAGAAGACCGACCGGCGACATGACGATCCCGCTCGGCAGCATCCAGCGGGCGTTCTCATGCCAGAGTATGTCCCATCGCCGCTCAAAGTACAGGCTCATAAGGCGCGTCATCAAAATGCCGCTTAGGACGAAGGCGAGGAACGCGCAGGTAGGCAGAACGAACCACACGCATAATGAAGGCGTCTCACCTGGATGAACACCACTATGCGGGAAGAATAAACCTTCCAGAGTAACGTAAAGTAGAGCGCCTAAGCCAACGGAACTGAGTTGTGTCGCCAGAGTTGGGACGTACTTGTACAAATATAGACGTCGGTTGCGCGGCAGCATCACCGCAACCGTGGCGAAGGCAGAGGGAACGACGGCAAAGAGAGCCGCGGTGGCTCCGTAAAGACCGACGATAGCGAAGAGAATCGGAATCGTGGGAGAGATATAAATGAGCCGGAAGGGAAGACGGACAGGGAGGAGGCTCACAACAAGTGCGAGGGAACTCAGGAGCAGCACACCAGCCCAATTCTGAGAGGCGAGCGGGCTGCGCCAGAGACAAAAAACGACCGTAACCGCTGCCAGGCAAACCGACTGCCGCTCTAGACGATCCGAGGCTGCTCTCGCTGAGGCCGACGAAGTCGTCGCCAATGCTGGTTGTGTTGGAGCAGGTGAAACTGGCATGAGGAGGCGGTCACTCTCGTCGCCTCTAACTTGAGAAGCCGAAGACGGTCCTATTTGAGTGTCGGCGGCGGATGCTAAAATCATAAGGGCTACTGGAAGATCAATAATCTCGTCTCGAAAAATCAGGCCACTATGCCAGAACTTCAGCAGTCGCCTGCAAGTATGATTGCAGAAGGACTGTTGCCTAGCGATCTGGCGGGGTTCCAGCGAAGAGTCCGCAGCCATTGATGGCTCCGGCGGTGATGGTCTTGATCAGGGTGGTGATGTTCTTCAAGTGTTTGGAGTCCTAAGTGTATCGCGGTCCCGCCGATCTCTCGGACAGTGTCCCGCCTCCGCTCTTGAGACCCCTTCGGGTCTCGGACTTCCAGTAGCCCAAATCGTACATATTATTCCATTGTCAAGGAGAACTTTGAGAAGAAAGTTTAAGTGAACTTTCACGGTCAGGCCTGCACTTTGGCGGCCCACTCCCAAATCTCACGGCCGGACAGATCTCACGTTCAGACTTATTCTAGAGGTCTTCGTCTAAAAAAGCGAGGCTGACGCGCCGGTTGACGGCGTCGAGCGTGGCATTGACGACTGCCTTCCAGGCGTCCTGGCGGATGACGGCAGATCCGGTCAAAAGCTCCTCTCCCTTGGGGGGCGCGAGGGCGCTGACCAGGACGACGACCGCCTTGCGGCCCGCCAAAGGCACGTCCGTCTGAAGGTCTTCCACCACCATCGTCCCGTCCTGCTCATGGCCGTCTTCGACGGCCCGAATGGCCGCCGTGGCGATGAGCCGGAGTTGGTTGTAGCCGGAGGCATGGCCGGTCGCAATTCCGGTGTAGAGCGCATCGTCACGCTTCAGATGCACGACAGCCTCAGCGCGGCTGCCGGTCACGGAGAGGGAAACGTCGGAAAAGCGCAGGCGAATGCGGGCCGGGCCGCCGCCCGCCCCACCCAGGGCCGACCGGCCTTGGACTTGGGCAATGCTGATCTTTTTGAAGTCGAGGGTTACGTCCAGGTGGGCGCGGAGGGCAGACTCGATGTCGCGAGCGATCTGCTTAGGGGCACGTTTGGGGTTGACCAGGACGTGCAACTCGTCAATCCGTCCCAGCGGCCCTAGAACGGCGCGGGTCGAGACGACGTCTTTGAGCTGGCGCACGACATCTTCGATTTGCTCGGCGGAAACGTATCGCTTGGAGGCGGTCGTATCACTAGGCGTGGGGTTCAACTGCGGGATACTCCTGCAACTTCTCAGGCTTGCTTGTATGCCAAGAGTTGGCATTGTCAACAGCCTACACAGACATTGTAACACAGGTTTCACCGTTTTAACAAGTTTGACCGCAGAAATATTTTTATTTCTGAGCGCGGAGGACCCCACCGTTTATGGCGAGGGATAGGTCGCGTAGAAACTCTCCTGATTTTCCCTTTGGCGGCGCATGTTTTGAGTGTGCACCACGTATAACATCTGCGTGCAACGCAAATGCCTAAAATACAGGTTCTGCCCAGATGAACAGCGCGGCGTGGAACTGGCTTTTGCTGCCTTCTTTCGTAGGGTGAAAGCAGGAGAAAGGCCTAGCTTCCCTCGCATCAGAGGCGTCGGCTGCACGATTGTGAGTGGCGGACCGCACCTGTCCAAGATCACAGAGCCAAACTGCGCGATCAAGATACGCCTGAGCGGTTCGCGGGGAGCCGATGTCAGGGCGATTCCATTTAACTCCTAGCGGTCAAACGGCAATACGAGCGAGGCGGCAACAGGAGTGGGGCGGCGCAACAATGGAG
>JAYTRQ010000830.1:0-2543 GCA_043746125.1 Armatimonadota bacterium
GGCCAGGAAGATGTCCGAGTTCGCCAGGCCGGCACCCGTCGCCGGGTCCACCGACTGTCCCCACTCCTCGACCAAAAACCGCTTGCTCTGCGGGTCGTAGAAGGCACGCGGGTCGCTGAACGACTCGCCATAGACACCCCCTGAGAATTCGGGGGCCTGGCGGAAGAACTGATTGATGGGGACGGCCGGCCCGATCTGCTTTCCATTGGTGCTGAAAATCGCCACCGCGTTGTTGACCGCTTCCAGCTCGAAGCCGTTGCCGACGGCCAGGGCCTGGTCCGGCGGCTCCAAGGTGTAGTTAGTGTGCTTGTAGAAGCCCGTGCCCGAGAACACCTGGTCCGTGTTGGACAGGCCGGGGAAGCCGCGCAGCAGGCTGCTCAGGTCCGGGACGACGTTGCTTTCTGCGAGGCCGAGCCGTGGGGTAAGGGAAAAGGCGGCGGCGTCCGGGCGCAGCGTCGGGATATGCCGAGGCATCATACGCAGGCCGAGATCGTCCGGCAGGTTCTTCGGGGCGGCGGAAGCGGGCGAGGCCGCCGCGCTGCCGAAGTGGGTCGTGCCCAGAAAAGTCAGTGCCTTGGGCGCGGACGGTTTGAGTGGGAGGGGGGCGGCCAGGGCGGCGGCCGGCAGAGCAAGCGCCAGCGTGGCGGCCAGCGGCTTCCAAGAAATGGACTTCCGGGAAATGGACTTCCAGCGCAACGGGATCATGCGTTTCTCCTTAGATTGAGACCGAACGGTGTTGACGGTCGGCCCACGGCGGGGCTAATGGAGGGAGGAGCAGCACCGGGTAATCATCTGCGGGGGCAGAAATTGAGGACCAGGAAACGGCCTGCGGGGCAAGGCGGCAGTGCGGAGCCAGACGCATCATAGCACCAGGTACGCCCCTTTGTCAACTGAAAAGCCGAAAAAATTCTCAGGCGTGGCCGCGCGTAAGTCAGGTCACAGACGGGCTGTGTTCTGCCTCGCGCCGGGGCGGGCCGCTGGGCGGCCCGGTTGACTTGTTTCACCCTTTAGAGAGTATACTGAATCTGTTCACGTCGGCCGGCTTCCGGCGTTGCCCCCATGAAAACAAGGAAGACATACCCGTGACCCGCAAACTCCGCATCGGCCTGCCCAAAGGCAGTCTGCAAGACGCCACCTTCGCCCTCTTCAAAAAGGCCGGCTGGGACTTCCGCGTTTCCACCCGCTCCTACCAGCCCGTCGTGGACGACGATGACCTGGACCCCGTCCTGCTCCGCGCCCAGGAGATCCCCCGCTACGTCGCCATGGGCGTCCTGGACTGCGGCCTGACCGGGCACGACAACGTGGTCGAGTCCGAGGCCGACGTCTACGAAGTCTCCGAGCTGATCTACTCCAAAGCGACGAGCCGCCCTTACCGCTGGGTCCTGGCCGTGCCCAACGACTCACCCATCGCCGGCCCTAAAGACCTGGAAGGCAAGCGCATCGCCACCGAACTGGTCAGCGTCACCAAGCGTTATCTAGAGAAGCACGGCGTCTCGGCCCACGTCGAGTTTAGCTGGGGCGCCACCGAAGTCAAAGTCCCCGACCTCGTAGACGCCATCGTGGAAGGCACCGAGACCGGCAGCACCCTGGCCGCGCACGGCCTCAAGATCGTGGACACCCTCTTGGAGAGTACGACTCGGCTGATCGCGAACCACGTGTCCTGGGAGGACGACTGGAAGCGCATCAAGATCGAGAACTTGCAGCTTCTCTTGCAGGGCGCTCTGGACGCCGACTCGCTGGTCGGCCTGAAGATGAACGTCTCCAAAGACAACCTGGACGCCGTCACGCGCCTGCTATCGTCCCTGCGGAAGCCCACCGTCTCGCCGCTGGACGAAGACGGCTGGGTCGCCCTAGAGACGATCATCCCCGAAAAGACCGTCCGCCACATCCTGCCCGAACTGCGCCGCGCGGGGGCGCAGGGATTGGTTGAGTACCCGCTGAACAAGGTGATCTACTGATGCCGGACGTCATACCGGGCATTAAAATACCCGTCTAGGAGGCCGCGCTGACCGTCCAGGGGACGGAACACCGATTGGGCCTTTCTGCTCCCCCGTCCCCTGGACGGTCAGTCGAAGGCTTCAGAGATGGGCATTTTAATGCCCGGCCTCGGGTCAGGGGGGCGTTGTGGGTTTAGATGCGTGTGTCTACTGCGACTGTGTTGAGAAGGGGCGGCTGAAGGTGCCGCCTCCCCATGCGGAATCACTGTACATTGAGCCAGACGGGTCGCCGGAGCTAAACTCGGATGACATTGCACTCGGCATTGAGTTTGACGTATGGAGGAACAGCAACCCTTGTTGCCATGAGCAGTTGTGTCTTCTGCATTATCGTCTCGGCAATATGAGCGGCATTGACAGGATTCGCCGGATCGTCCAACACATTTCGGCGCAGCCGGAGCAAGACTTTTTCCTGTTGTGGACGTGGGTAATTTACAGTGGCATTCACGCAGGCGACTTTCTGACGGCAGAAGAGGCCGTCAGTCTTGGGGCTGAACTTCAACGGTTGCGGTCTGTGGACGTGGGACCATACGCAGGCAAGTACGGCGA
>JAYTRQ010000831.1:0-8002 GCA_043746125.1 Armatimonadota bacterium
TGGTCGCCGGCGGGGACGTCTATACCGAGCGTCTGGTTGGCGTCGTGGTCTTTGGCCGCCGCCAGGAAGTCCATTTCGCCCGCCGGTCTGCCGTCCAGAGTCAAAATCGGATGCGCCCCGGACTTGGCGACCGAGCCGACGAAGATTTGGAAACGGCACGGCACGGCACACTGGAGATGGAACGCGACGGGCTGAGGCAGCAAGTCTCGGTGGTTACTGCCCTGGACGAAAGACGAAACGCCGGTCAAATCGGGCGGGCGTCCGTCCGAAGGCACCGTGACGTCAGCGCGGGTCGTCTTGCCCCAACCCATCGTCGGGGCGAAAGAGAAAACCGCCCGTGGGCCGGGCGCATCCACGTCCGGGCGGATCGGGGCGAAGCTCGCGCCTCGCGCCAGGCCACAGTCTCGGACGAAGTCCGAGGCGGACGCGAACTGCGGCCACCAGCCGTGCGCGATGACGTCGTCCCAGGCCCAATACTGGCCCGCCCCCGCCGTCGGGGCCATCAGGCTCGCCCACAGGCCGTCGTGCAAGTTCTGCTCGGACGTCTTCCCCCCGCCGCCCGGCCCCCACTCCCCATCGAACAGGGGGATGGGGACGCCCACCGTCCGCAGCGCGGCGAACGTGGCGACGATGTCGGGAGGGTAGTCGTGTGGCTGTAGATAATCCAGGCCGATCTTCCCCAGCGGCTCATTCGGCAGGCTGACGCTAGTCGTGACCAGGTGGTGGTTGACGTCCAGCCCGCGCAGGCACGCCGCCATCTCCTTGTGCCAGGCGACAACGTCCCCGAAGTGCCCGCTCACCTCCCCGATATTCTGCACTTCGTTGAACAGTTCCCACCCCATTAGGTGCGTGGAGTATCCCCAGCGAGCGACGACGTAGCGGTATTTGTCCCGCGTCAGCCGCCGCGCCTCCGGGTCGGTGAAAAAGTCGTCCGGGTTCTTCAGGAAGCCGCCGTTCACGGCGTTGAACGGGTTGTCCTTCCAGTTCGGGTCGGTCTTGGCCGTGTACTGCCCGTGGTGCTGAAGTGTGAGCTGCACGTAAACGCCGTTTTGGGCCGCCGCGTCCAGCATGGTGTCCAAACGCCGCGCGGCGTCCGGGAGCAAGATGCCCGGCTTGGGGTTCTTGGCCCTATCCGGCGACCAGTCCAGGGCCTTGCCGTCCCAGTAGGTCATCCAGACCCGCGCCCAGTTCATGCGGGCTGCGGCCATCTGGGCGAAGATGACCGGGTAATCACCCGTCTTACTGCCGGTCCAGGCGGCGTCCATGCCCAGCGGATAGTACGTGCGGCCGTCGTCAAAGACGAAGCACTGGGCGATTTGGGGGTCGCGCCGGATAAAGCCGGCATCGGAGCCAGGGATGCACCGGAAACGGCTCGCTGTCAGGCCTACGGCGTGTGCCGGCTGTCCATTGCGGATGACGGTGAATGCGTACGCGCCGATCTGAGTCGGGGCATAACGGACACGCCAGACGTCGCCATCCCAGAAGGCGGGTACGACGGACTGCGCCCCAGCCGGGCCGTGGAAGACGACGTCCACGTCGTTCAAGCGCGGGTCGAAGGGGTTGCCGACCGCGTTCGGCAGCGTCCACGACGCCTCGAACTTGGCGAAGCGCGGCACGTCCTCGCCCCGCGCGGAGGCTGTGAGGAGCAGGAACAGCAGGGGCAGGAAGCGGGCTACTTGGCGGACCACATGGCTACCCCTGCGTGCGTCAGCGTGACGGGTGCGATACTGCCATCATCACGGAACTCCAAGCGGTCCAGGCAGGTAACGCGGTGGTTGGCATCGCTCTCGCCCAGCGGACGGCGGTGATAGCAGATAACCCAGTCGTCGTCCGTGCCGGGCAGTTTCAGGACCGAGTGGTGGCCCGCGCCGTTTGCGACTTCGGGGTTGTTCTCCAGAATCTTGCCGCCGTACTCGAACGGCCCGTAGGGGTTGTCACCGACGCCATAGGCGGCCCGGTACGAGTGATCGGCCCAGCCGCCCTCGCTCCACATCAGATAATACAGGCCGCGCCGCTTGACCATGAACGGGCCTTCGACGTATTGGGGCGAGGGCGTGATCTCGCGGAAATCACGGTTGATGGCGCACATCGTCGGCGTCAGCCGCGCGACGACGCAGTGCCCGTGCCCGCCGAAGTAGAGGTACGAGTGTCCGTCGTCGTCGGTGAAACAGTGCGCGTCAATCGGCTGCGCCCCGTGCGGGTAGTAGCCGACGAGCGGATGCCCGATGGCATCCCGGAACGGCCCGGCGGGCGAATCGGAGACGGCCACGCCCAGCCCGGCCCCATCGCCGGCGGAGAAGTAGAAGTAATACTTGCCGTTACGTTCGGCGCAGGAGGGCGCCCAGGCGGCGTAGTTGGTGGACCAGGGGACGTCTTTGAAGTCTAAAATCACGCCTTCGTTCTTCCAGTCGGTCAGATCGGAGGACGACCAGCATTCAAACGAAGCCTGGGAGGCGAAGTCGGCCGAGCCGGTCGGGTAGACGTAGTAGCGGCCGCCGAAGAAGTGGATTTCAGGGTCGGCGTACCAACCGGGGAAGAGCGGGTTGCCGGAGCAGCGGGTGGTCATCAGGCATCTCCTCAATGGGCCGGGCGCGGCCAAAGTTTGTATTCGACGGGCGAAGCCGAAATCCCTGTATGGTCGGATGAGTAACAGAGGGTAGGGTTTGCCCTAGACTCTGAAGTGAACCCCTCCGTCCATACCACTAGGTCAAGTCAACTCCTGCGGGTACACTACCCGAACAGAGAAGACCATGTCCACCAAGTCCCCGCGCACGTTCACGCGGGAGTTCAAGCTCGACCTCTGCCGCCAAATCCAAAGCGGCCAGAAGCGACCTGCCCAGCTCTGCCGCGAGTATCAGATCGCCGAAGGGCTGCTCCTGCGGTGGCGGCGTGAGTTCCAGCAGCGTGGCGAGGCTGCGTTTTCGGCCAAAGACATTGCCGAAGTCTCCCCGACGGCGCTGCTGGAACAGAAGGTCGCGGAACTGGAACGCTTCTGCGGGCAGCTTTCTTTGGAGAACAGTATCTTAACCCCAATAAAACCTAAGAAAAAGCATCGGCGGCCGGCCGGCAACAGAGCGGTACGTCTTGATCACGCAGGCCAAACAGGACCACCCACGAGCCTCGGTGCGCTGGCTCTGCCAGATGTTCGACGTCAACCGAAGCTGGTATCTGCACCCGTGCGGCCCTGCCTCTTGTACGTCTTTGGAAGAAGACACAAGGCTGCGCGACGCTATTGAGCGGCTGTGTCTAGGCTTCCCTGGCTATGGCTACCGCCGCGTCACGGCCCAGATTCCTCGTGACGGCTGGACGGTCAACCACAAGCGGGTACTGACCGTGATGCAGAACGAGAGCCTGCTCTGCCACCTGCAAGGGGCCTTCCGCCCGCCCGCCGCAGGCTCAACCAAGACGGCTTACCCGAACCTGACGCAGCAACTTGTGGCGGAGCGGCTGGACCAGGTGTGGGTGGTGGACATGACCTACATCCGTCTGCCGCGGGGCTTCGTGTATCTGGTCTGTGTCCTGGATAGCTTCAGCCGCCGCGTGATCGGCTGGCACTTGTCCCGTGACATTGACACGCGCCTGACGCTGGCCGCGCTCCACCAGGCGATTGCCACCCGCCGCCCGCGGGCGGGCCTGTTTCACCATTCGGATCGGGGCGTCCAGTACGCGAGCAGCGAGTACGTCGCCCGCCTCACAGAGATCGGCGCGTGTCCGAGCATGACCCCAATAAACCCCTAGCAAGGTAGGGTGCCCCTATGATAATGCCAAAGTGGAGAGATTCTTCAAGACGCTCAAGAGGGAGGAGGTATACTTAAGCCAGTACCAGAACTTTGAGGAAGCGTAGAACTGCCCCTATGCGTCAGCCGTCGACCAATACCATCACATTCCTGTTCCTCCCTCCTCCCCGCCCAGAAGAACACGCACGAGCGGACGTTCCCGAAGGGGGTGCTCCTCCATGATCCGTCCCCGCGCATGCGGCGCACTAATCCACCACGATACCATCCTGATGGTGCGGCACGTCGAGCCTTCGCGCTCGTATTGGACGCTGCCGGGCGGCGGCTTGGAGTCGGGGGAAACGCCCGCCGAGGCCGCCGTCCGCGAGGTGTGGGAAGAGACGGGTCTTCGGGTGAGCGTGGTGCGCCTGCTGTGGGAAGGCTCCTACGGCCATGGGGATAGAACAAGCCCGGAGCACTGCTTTCTGGTTGCGCCGGAGGGCGAGGGCCAGCAGACGCACAAAATCTCACTGGGCCTTGACCCTGAGGAGGCGCACCTGAACTCCGAACAGCACCTACTTCAAGATGTGGCCTGGGTGCCGCTGGACGAACTCACGGGGGACGCGCAGGTGGCGCGGGTGCTGATGGCTCTGGGGGAGGAAATGTAGGTGAATAACTACGGCACGGCGGTTGCCGATGCGTCAGTAGCCATGGACATCGCTTCTGTTGTGACGCTGACGCCGGTGACCTGGGCGATTTCAACCCGATCACTAGCGACATAGACTTCCTCGCCGTGACGGAGCGGCCCGTCTCCGACGCCGAGTTCGCCTCCCTGCACGAACTGAACGCGCGCCTAGCAGGGCTGCCGAACGGGTACGCGAAGCACCTAGAAGGATCGTACATCGGCCGTGATGCACTCAGGCGCTTCCTACCAAGCCAGTGGGGGCACCCGACCGTCGGGACGGACTCAGACTTTGGGTGGGCCGAGCATAGGGACAACTGGATTATCGAACGGTGTCGGGTCCGCGAGGACGGCATCATCCTGCTCGGACCCGACCCAAAGACTCTGATCGATCCGATGCCGCCCGATGGACTCTGTGACGCCATGCGTGGGGAGATGGCGGCGCGGCTGAGGGACTGGGCCGCGCAGCCTGTTGGCCCTGACTGGCTGTTGCCCCGGTACTACCAGGCGTTCGAGGTGGAGACGCTGTCCAAACCGTGCAGAGCGCTGGTGGAGCCGTCGCAGGCATGGCGGGCCGACGAAACGGAGGACGCTTCGAGTTTGCTAGAGGTGGTGGAGTTCGCGCGCTGGGCTGCTCTGGAGGGGGAGAGTACCCTGGCGCGGGGCGGCTGTCCTGCCCCGCGCCACTGTCTCCAGTTTCCGTAGACCCCCAAGGGCTGCGTATTTCAGCGCGTTAGCTTCGCTTCCACCTGCGCCCGTGTTCCTTCCAGAGTCAATCCCGACGCCGCCAGCGCCTTCGATGCCAGCCCATCCCCCTGCCGCAACAGGCCCAGGATCATATGCTCTGCCCCCACCCACGAGTGCCCCATCACCTCAGCCTCCTGCTGTGCGAGGCCCAGGGCCTGGGTCGCATGCGCCGTCAGTTCCATCGGGGAATCGGGATTAGGGTCCTCACCTGGCGTGATCTGCTCCTCCAGGGTCCGCCGCAGAGCCTCCAGGTCCAGCCCATTCTTCTCCACGAGCAGGCGAGCGCCCAGGCTCTCGGGCACCCGCGTGATGCCCATCAGCAGGTGCTCCGTCGTGACGGAGGTCTCCCCGAGGCGCAGGGCTTCTTCCCGCGCCCACACCACCACCAGACGCGCCCGCTCGGTGAACCTCTGCCACAAAACCACCGTCCGCTGGTCGGAGAACTCAAGCGGCGCATCGGGATCGGGTTGGTCCTTGAAGATCAGCCCATTCGCCCCCGCGTTGAAAAGGGCCGAGGCCGTGTACGACGTCGGCGTACTGGGCAACAGGACGTACGCAGCGATGTGGCTGAACGCGGGATCAGCGCGCAGGTTGATGAGGTGCTCCAGAGCCAAGTGCCCCGCCACGACCTCGTCGAGAACGACCGTGTCGAACTGCGTGAGCCATGAGTCGAGGACCGAGTATTCGGCGACCTCCGCCGCGCTCTGCAGCCTGCGGATCTCCTCCTGATCGGGAAGGTGCGTGGTGTAGCCGCGTGCCCGCAGGCTCGTGACCACGCGGGCGAGTGTGTCGGGTGCCAGGTCCGAATGGACCAGCACGGCTTTTTTGAGGGCGGCCCCTGTTGTCGAGGGAATTGTCATGGGTATCGTCATGGGAGAATACTCCTTCAGAGTGTCGGCGAGGTTCCTACGTCCGTGATGGAGCCAGCTCTTGACGGTGCCGACGGGCTGACCTGTCTGCGTGGCGATCCCGCTGACGGGCTGCCCGCCCAGGTAGAAGAGCGTCAGGGCACGCGCGTGGGCAGCGGGGATGCGGCGCAGGGCCGCCTGGATGTCCAGGCGCAGCACCAGCGCTTCTTCCTCGGTCAGGCTGAGGTCGCTCCCGTCCAGGTCCGAGAGCGACAGGGCGTTGCCGCGCAACCGTGCGAGTCTGCGTGCCTCGTTGCGCGCGATGCTGTCGGCCCACGGCCCCAGACGCTCCGAGTCCCGCAGGGAGCCGATCGACTGGCAGATGCGGAGAAGGGCAGCGGCGGCGGCGTCCTGAGCGTCCTCGAACTGGCGTAGCTCGGCGTAGGCGATGCCGAAGAGCCGTGCGCGCAGGGCCTCGACTAGTTCGGCCAGTGCGTTGCAGTCGCCGTTGCGGGCGCGGAGGACCAGATCATACTCGTCATGTTTTGGCTTCATCACTGTGCAAGACCCTGGGATCGATGAAAAGGTTGAGGCGTGGCGGATGATTTTGCACGGCGAGGTTGACAGAGGGAGTACCACTGTGTGACACTCCCACAGCGAATTGTATCAAAGGACCCACGGTTGGCTACTGGCGTGTGAGGCGGGACGGCGGGCAGGCCGTTGCTGCCCGCGACAGCGACTCGCTCTGTGCCATCGGGTGGTGTGTAGGCAGGGGCCCAAGCCGACACGATCATTTGCTATACAGCAACCGAGTAAACCGAGGCCGTGGTCGCCCTCTTGCCCCTGTCCGTCACCTGCAACCGCCCCGAACGGGCGGCGTTCGATTGTCTCCTCTTCCACGTCAGCCGCGTCCTGCCAGCTACCCGTGCGGGTTGCGTGACGACGGAGTAGCGGCGGCTCTGACGCTCACCCTCGCCCGTGGTCCAGGAGTGACGCGCGACAGTACCCCAGCCGCGGAAGTCCTTCGAATCAGTCACGTCCACTGCCGTCTGCTCAGCGCAGGCGTGGTAGCCAAGCAACAGATCATCTTCGAGGCTTTCACGGAAGCAGGGGAGCGCGTTTTGGTCGTTTTCAAATAAATCATGCGACGACGTCAAAAACGCTAATCGCTAAAATCTCTAAACGCTTCTCTTGTAGGGATAAGAGATGGGCATGCGACAGGCCGAGCGCAGTTGATTGCGGGATGGAGCGGTGAGTGCTGGAACGTTCAGCGGGGGACGGAACACAACAGGGTATAACGAGTCAACGGAGACTATACGAGAATGAGCGAACAATCAGATCAAACGAAACCAGACCTCAAAGTCACACTTTGTCATGACTATCTCTGTCCGTGGTGCTGGGTCGGCTTCTTCCAGGCGAAGAAGCTGCGCGAGGACTTCCCGCAGGTCCGGCAGATCTGGCGCGGCTATGAGCTGCTGCCCGAGGAGCTAGGACCGCTGCCGGACTTTAATCCTCAGCCGTCTGACCCGAACGCGCCGCCGTCGCGCTTCGAGGCCTTCTCACAGGCGGAGGGCGCAGCCATCCCCGCAGGCCGCACGATCGGGATCGTTCGGACACATTACGCCCTGGAAGGCGCAGCCTACGCGCAGGACGTGGAGCCGGCGCGGTTCGATGCCTACAACGAGGCGGTCTATCGGGCGTTCTGGGAGCGGTCCGAGGACATCAGTGACTTGGACGTGCTGGGCCACCTGGCCGAAGGGGCGGGGCTGGACAAGATCGAGTTCCTCGCTGCCGTGTCGTCTAAAACCTATTACGATGAGATCGTGCGCTTCGACGACGACGCCTACGCCGCTGACGTCACGCATGTGCCGACGTTCCTGTTCCGGGGTGAGCGCTGCGCCGAAGCCCCTTACGCCACGATCCGGGAACTGGCGGAACGGTACCTGATCTGGTATGATAAGCCGTAGCGTTTGAGGGACCAAGTTGGAACCCCAAACAGTCACCCGAAAGAT